>NZ_AEEA01000036.1 GCF_000297095.1 Treponema primitia ZAS-1
CCTTTTCTGTTTAGCGCATACTACCACGATAGAAGACCCGGACCTGCTTATACAGTCCTTCGCCTTCACTCTTGGTTTCCACATCAGCGATGTCGTTCAGGGTAGTGTGGATGAGCCGGCGGTCAAAGGGGTTCATGGGTTCCAGCAAAACCGAACCGCGGTTTTCCCGGACCCGATCCGCCACGGTATAGGCCAGGCGAACCAGCGATTCTTCCCGGCGGATCCGGTAGTTTTCGCTGTCCAGGATGACCCGCATATCCTCCCGGCCCTGGCGCCCGGCGTAGATGTTCACCAAAAGCTGGAGGGCGTCCAGGTTTTTTCCCTTTTTTCCAATAAGGATAGAGGAATACTCGGAATCGATCTTAAGACCAATCTTCCGCTCTTCCCTGAACAGTACCGTTACTTTTCCGCCATACCCCATACGTTCGATAAGCCCTTCTAAAAAATCAACCAGTTTTTGTTCAAACTCATTTTGAGATTCCGGGTCACCAAAAACTGCAGCTTCTCTGAATTGACTATTTTCGGGACTGGGTTTGGAAGGATTTAAGGTAACCGGCTTGTCGGTATGAACCTGGATTTTTACAAATCCCTTCTTAAATAAACCCGAACGCTGGGTTTCAAGGATTTCGACATCGAAACCATCCTTTTCAAGCCCCAGCTCTTCCGCCGCCCGATCGATTGCTTCTTTTTCGGTACGGCCTTCAAATTCATATACCATAACGCGCTCCTCGCGATAGAGATTACTTAAACGATTATCTTTTCTTCCTTTTTTTTGGCGGCACCAGGACCGGCGCAGGGGCCGGCGCTTCCGCCAATATCCCCTTTTTCTTGGCCAGATATTTGTTAATAGTAAGCTGTTGAACCAGGGTCAACACATTGGACATGATCCAGTACACCAACAAGCCCGAAGGAACATCGTAGAGGATGAAGAAAAACATAACGGGCATGAGATAGAGCATCATCTTCATCTGGGAATTGCCCTTCTGATCCGGGGTTTGGGTTACCTTTCCGTAGAGCAGCTGGGAGCCCACATAGATGAAGGGTAAAGCCCGTAGATTGCTCCACCCAAGAAGGGGCAATTGGAAAGGTGCGAAACTCCATATTGATTCGGGCAAGGATAGATCCGGTATCCATCCGGGAATGAACATAGCTCCGCGAAGATCAAAATGGGTATTGAAGAGATTGTACATGGCAAAGAAAATTGGAAATTGGACGAGCATGGGCAAACATCCCGAAAGAGGATTGTACCCTTCTTTTTTGTAGAGCGCCCCCATTTCGGCATTCATCTTCTGGGGATTGTCCTTGTATTTTTCCTGGAGTTCCTTGATCTTCGGCGAGAGGGTCTGCATACGCAGGGTTGACTCGGTACCTTTTTTGGTCAGGGGGAACATGACCACCTTAACCAAAAGGGTAAGGAGAATAATCGCCACCCCGTAATTGGGAATTATTTTATAGAATATTACGAGCAGCCATTTTAATAAGGTTTCCAGGGGTCCCAGAAAACCGCTGGTATTGGCAACCTTGATGAGCTGCAAATCCCGAAGCTTAAAGCTGTTGGCCGCCGTATCGTATACCCCCAGGGCGTTCTGGCTTTTGGGCCCCATGTAGAAACGGTATACATCGGCGGTGTGGGAACCGTTCACCGCAGGCCGGACCATGTACAACCGGGAACTGTCTGATATCCCCGGTTCGGAACGGGTGGAGAAAACCATTTCCGCCTGACTCGCCAAGGGTACTGCGATGAGGGTAAAATACTTACCCGCCACGGCGCCCCAGGTATACCCGGGACTGATAGTCATGGGGCTGTTTTTAGCTACCTTTGACTGGTCCCCTTCGTTCTTGAATTTGCCATTGCTAAAGGTATAATAGCGGCGATATTCATAGCGTTGGTCCAGTTTTGTGAAATGTGGGCCGAACTGGGGGGCTGAGCCCAGGGTATAGGCAACGCCGGAGGCGCCGCCCCCTGAAAAGTTGAGAGAAGACAGGGTTTGCCCCCCGTCCAGGGTAATCGTCAACTCAAACATATATTCATCGGGCCTGAAGTCGTACCGTTTTGTCAGCCGGACCCGGCTCCCGCTGGAATTTCCGCTCCCGGAAATTGCAAAATCCCGGGAAAATTCAATTATATAGTTGGAAATCCGGGTTACGTTGAAGAAGGAATTTATGGGCTGGGCGTTGATATTCCCCAGGGCAATAGTAAAAGCATGGGATTCTGTATTCCCCGGGAGGACCATTTCCACAAAATCATCCTGGTCACTGTGTTCCCGAAGCTTATAGGAAACCACATCACCCCCGACATTGGTCAGAACCACCGAGGCAAGGCCGGTATCGATAGTTACCCGCTGTTCCGTACTAGGACCGGCGCTGACGGGGGTTTCTTCAGGGAGAGCCTCCTCCGCAGAGATAATCCCGGGATCAACTGCCTGAGGTATTTCGGCGATTGCCGTAGGCGCCGCCTGCTGTTCCCCGCTTTGTTCTGTTACCGTATTTGGCTGTTTGGGAGGGAAAAATACCCCCTGGATAAAGTAGAATGCCGATATCACCACAATTGAAAGCACCACGGCCAGTAATGTTCTTTTTTCCATGTAAACTCCAAGGGGAAAGTCTATCTGCTTTCCCCATCGCTAAGGTACCGGATCGTAACCCCCGGGATGGAAAGGATGACAACGCAGGATCCGTCTAAGTCCCAGGAAGCCGCCCCGGAGGGCGCCGTATTTCCGCACCGCTTCATAGGTATAGACGGAACAACTGGGCGCATACCTGCAATGAGAGGGAAAATGGGGGGAAACCGCTTGCTGATAAAACCGGATCAAAAGCAACGCCGCTTTTTGTAAAAACGTCATTATTCAGTTCCTGTTAGTAAACCGGCCTTGGAAAACAACATTTTAAGCTGATCCAACCGGTCTGCCAGGAAATCCTTACCCGGATACACCAGTAAAACCAGGTCGTAACCTGTTTTCAGCCGGTTCTGCATAAGCCGGTACGCTTCCCGGCCAACTCGCCGACACCGGTTCCGTTCCACCGCATTTCCGAATTTCCGCGCAAACGTAAAAGCAATCCGGTTATGGGAAAGCCCGTTTTCCATCCGGAACAGCTTTGCGCCCGGACAGCTAACCGTCTTTCCATGGTTAAAAACCGCCCGTATCTCTTCCCTACTCTTTAACCGTTCATTTCGCTTAAACCGAAAGGCCCCGTACGCTACTTGCAACGAAGTTCCCCACGCAGGAAGCTCCGTAAGCACCGTCTAATAGGGCTTCTTTTCATCAGAAGCGGTCAGTTTAATCCGGCCCTTTGCCCGCCGGCGCTTTAAAACAAGCCTTCCGCCGCGGGTTTTCATCCGGGCCCGGAACCCGAATTTACGGTTCCGCTTTACTTTGCTGGGTTGATAAGTCCGTTTCATGGGAATTTCTCCTATCTATCTATATAATGGTCATGAAAGCAAATTAATAGAGATTTAGTATAGGAAAATGGGAGAGAAAGATCAATAGGTGGTCAACAAACCTTGTCCTTGTCAAAACCACCTATTTTTCTTGACAAATACCCGGCTTAAACCGTATATTTTAAATGTATATTTCAAAGGAAGAGGGGCCGGACCTTTGGTTCGGAGAATCCCCCGCTAACCCGTAACTGTGATTGGGAAGATCCATCATAGACGGTCACTGGGCGATATCGCCTGGGAAGACCGATGGAGAACAGCCCATAAGCCAGGAAACTTTGATATACAACAATTTTTCGGGCTTCGAGGATAGAGCCATGAGAAAAAAGCCGAATTGCTAATCCGGTATTTTTTCCGCAGGGCGGCGGACCAAAAGTTCGATTCCGCTCCCAGGCTCCTTTTCTTCGGAAAGGAGTAAAGCCATGTTTACACACAATTCTTCGGTTGGGAAACCCAGCGCCTTACGGCGGGCAGTTTCCCTGGTTCTTGTATTGGGTCTTGTTATGGGGGTACTGTCTTTTCTTGGATGTGATACTGGTGGGGGGACCACATTCTCATCCCAAAGCGAATCCTCCACTCTGAATGATGCAGCTACTCTGGGTTTGGTTGGAACATCTGTCTCTTCCAGTAACTCCGATGTGGCAATAGTGAACATTTCTGATGGCAAAATTGTTGTTACTTCAATCAGCGAAGGAACGGCGAATATTTCGGTATTCGATAGTGACTACAAGGAAGCTACGTTTACTGTGACGGTTCTCTCGGATGGCGCAATCACCATAGGGTCGATTACCAAATATGATCCGGATGTACCAGTTAATTTTGACATTACACCTAAAGACGGTCCCAAAAATACCGTAGCAACATTGGGTTTAATCGCAACAAGCGCCTCTTCCAGTGACGGTACAATAGCAACCGTAGATGTGGTCAGCGGTGTTATAAAAATTACTCCGGTTAAGGCCGGTGTAGCGGCCATTTCGGCAAAAGCCGATGGAAAAACGGCGATAATCAACATAACGGTATCGGCCACCGGTAAAATCATTATAGGGACCATCGAAAAGTATGTGTCCGGGGGTTCTACCCCTACAAAGTTAGCCGGTCATTGGAAACTTGTATACGGTTCCGGCAACGCTGAGTGGTATATTATTACCTCCACAACCATTGAATACGGCAGCAGCGATGGGGTTGGAAGTAACTACACCGCAAACTGGAAGGGAACTATCAGGGATGTTGAAAAATTTGACGACGCCTCCGGGGTTATTATAATTGAATATACCTCTCCAAAGCCAGAATACTATGATTATGATTACTCAAACTATCCGGATGTAACTATATTAGACGGTCCCTTTGATCCGCCCGGAAATTTCCAGTCCGTATGGTATAGCCAGCTTAGTGATACGACAGTTAAAATTTGCGGTCCCTATAATGCTTCAGAACCCCACGGTTCGGAAACCACTACCTTGGCTGCGGCTAAAGTAAAATTCAATATTGATACGGAAACTGATTATGTGTCGAGTTGGAGCGGTGTTACCGCCCAGACTAAAACAACGGATGTGCCCGTAGCTGGATCCGGTAATTCCCCTGCGCTTGATGCAAAGCTAGTCGGTAATTGGAGGCTTGTATACGGTACCGGCAACGCTGCTGAGTGGTATATTATTACCTCCACAACCATTGAATACGGTAGCAGCGATGAGACTGGAAATAACTATACCGCAAGCTGGAAGGGAACTATCAGGGATGTTGAAAAATTTGATAATGCCTCCGGGGTTATTATAATTGAATATACCTCTCCAAAGCCGGAATACTATGATTATGATTACTCAAACTATCCGGATGTAACTATATTAGACGGTCCTTTTGATCCGCCCGGAAATTTCCAGTCCGTATGGTATAGCCAGCTTAGCGATACGACAGCTAAAATTTGCGGCCCCTATAATGCTTCAGAACCCTACGGTTCGGAAACCACTACCTTGGCTGCGGCTAAAGAAAAATTTAATATTGACACGGAAACTGATTATGTGTTGAGTTGGAGCGGTGTTACTGTTCAGACTAAAACAACGGATGTGCCCGTAGCTGGCGCTCAGTAAAATGACCCTAAGAAGGTTTAAGGCCGGTAGTTTGCTACCGGCTTGTATTATCGGTTTATTGTTCCTCTTTCCCCTTTATTCCGATGAGGTGGATGAAGATTTTTTTGACGATGATATGCTTCTTATAGAAAATGAGGGGATTACCGTTACCGGAAGCCCGGAGACAACCCAGCAGATGGTTACGGTTACAAAAGAGGAAATTGATAGAATCCAGGCGCCGGATCTTGCAACCCTGCTGCAGGAAACGGCGGGCCTTGGATTTACCCGCTATGGTCCCTACGGCAATCAGACGGGTATTAATTTACGGGGTTTTGATTCGGAGCGGGTTGCCTTCCTTATAGATGGGGTGCCCGTCAATTCCCCCATGTCCGGAGATTTTGAAATTAACCAGCTCAATCTGGACGCCATTGATCGTATTGAAATAATCTATGGTGGATCGGATAGCAAATATAACGTGACTGGCGCCCTGGGCGGGGTTATTAATATTATCACCGTTAAAAAACAAAAACCCGGCTGGAGTATTGGGGCCAGTCTTTCGAATACCGGCTATAGGCCGAAAGAATATTATATCCGCGGGGGGGAAACCGGTGAACCTGAGATGAAGGATCTGCTGGACACCCAAAGTCTAAGTTTTTCTCTGGGGCATGGATCGGAAATTTTTTCCTGGAGGACCAATCTGTTTGGAAACCGCGCAGGGAACCACTATCCCTACAAGGATAATCATGATAGGGACCGCCGTAAAGAAAACAACGAAGTCCTGGACGGGGGAGCATCGACGTCCCTGATCTGGGCTCTCCCCGATTTAACAAAGGTGATTTTTTCGGGGGATATTTATTATGGGGATAAAAATATTCCCACCGGTGGATATTCGTTTACATATGGAACACAGGATGACTTTTCAACCCGGCAGAATATTCTGCTCGACATGCCCCGGGCTTTCAGGGACGATCTTTCCACTGAATTTTCCCTTAGCCATGGATGGACCACCATTTGGTTTGAACCTGCCGCGGGGGCGTCTTCCACACATGATCAACACGTCATTACCACGATCAACCGCTGGGCATGGTTTCCCTTATCATTCTTAACAGTCAGGGTGGGCGGCGACTACCGTTATGTCACGCTGGACTCTACAGAAATGTTAAACAAAGATAGGCATGATGGCGGTGTATATCTGACCCTGGAATACCAGCCCCATACAAAATTCCTCATCATCCCTTCGATAAAAGGAGTATTTGACCCTAATTCGGCAGTTCCGGTTCCAAAGCTCGGGTTTGTGTGGTATGCCACGGATGATCTTACCATCAAGAATAACTATTTCCGCAGCTTCAAATTTCCCGATTTCGAAGCCCTCTACTGGCCAAGGGATGCCTATACCCAGGGTAATCCCGACCTGAAGCCTGAAGACGGCTGGGGCACGGATCTTATTTTTGCATACCGGTTTAAAAAATGGGTCAACCTTGAAAGCACTCTTTTTGCGCAGATGACCGATGATTCAATCCATTGGTCCGCCGGCGGTGATGGCATTTGGAAGCCCTATAATGTGGGGAAGGCGGATTTCTTTGGATGGGATTCCAAAGCAGGTATTGACATTCCTCTGGCAAAGGGTCCTTTTAAAAAAATCGGGGTAAACCTTTCCTATCAATTCCTTCTTAGTTACATCTTAAGTTACGGTTATACCTGGTCTGATGAAAAGCGCATCCCCTATATGCCTATGCACACCATAGGTGTTTCCCTGGATATTCCATGGGAAATTGGTTCCGCCTCTTATGGCGGTTCAATCCTGATTACCGGACGCCACGAAAGTCTGCGGTATTCCGATACGCAAAATATTACCGAAGTAGATTTCCCTGTATTAATCGATATTATTATTAATCAAAAACTTGGCAATGTTTTTACCGCATTTGCATCGGCGCGGAATATCCTCGACATTTCATACGAGTCTTTTGACGAATACCCCATGCCCGGCATTACCGTAACCCTGGGACTGCGGTTTAATATAGAAGGAAAGCGCCATGACTAAACCCCTCGTCCTCTGCATTTTAGCAACATTATTACTATCCGGTTGCAGCCAAAAAACCGCACGGCTCCTGACCGACCGGGGGGGGAATACCGTATCCGTCTCCGGCCAAATCAACAAGATCATATCCACCGCCCCTTCCAGTACGGAAATAATTGTGGATCTGGGGCTGGCGGATAAGCTGGTTGCCATAGACAAGTACTCCCTGGATATAGAGGGGGTAAAGCAGGATCTGCCCCTGATAGATTTTTTCTTCCCCGACGCAGAGGCTATAATCGGCATCAACCCAGACATCATCATATCAAACGGTCATAATAACCTTGGCGCCGGGGATGATCCCTTTAAGCTGATACGGGAAGCGGGTATTCCCGTGGTGTATATACCCCTGAGTTCCGGTATAGACGGCATATGCAGGGATATAGAATTTGTGGCGGACATGCTGAACGTGAGCGAGCGGGGCAGGGAGTTATCATTATCCATGAAAACTCAGATTGCGGAAATAGCCGCCGTAGGAAGAACAATAGAAAACAAGAAGACCGTCTATTTTGAGATATCCCCCCCGCCGGAACTGGTGACTATTGGGCAGAATACGTATTTGCATGAAATGATAACCGTCATAGGGTGCGTTAATATATTCGCCGATCAGATAGGGGTGATCTTTCCCAGCGCCGAGGCTATACTGGAAAGGAACCCCGATGTTATAATTACCGGTCTTCCGGAGAGATACACCCCATCGGAAGAAATAAAAAACAGGGAGGGTTTTGAACATATCACCGCGGTAAGAAATAACGCAATTTATCGGGTGGATACCAATTCGGCGTCCCGGCCCTCGGCTCGGATACTGTTCGCGTTAAAACAGATGGCAAAGGCGGTGTATCCGGATAAATATGAAAAATTCTAGGAAGATACTCATCGGTTCCGTACTCGCCGCCGTAATAGTTTGCGCCGGATCTTCCATCGGGAGTTCCAATATCCGTATATACGACACCCTGAGAATTATCATCGAAAAAATTCTGCCCATATCCCTTACGGAAGGCATCGAACCCCGGGATGTATCTATCGTCTGGCTTCTGCGCCTGCCCCGGGTGTTGCTGGCCTTTATCGTGGGCGGTTCCTTGGCCATGAGCGGCGCCGTTATCCAGTCGGTTTTGAAAAACCATCTTGCCACACCGTATATTCTGGGGGTCTCCTCCGGCGCAACCCTGGGTTCGGCCCTGATTATGCTCACCGGGTTTGCAATACCCCTGGTAGGTGGATTAACCATGCCGGTGGCGGGTTTTTTATTCGGCCTGTTAACGGTGTATATCGTTGTTAGCTTTTCTTCAAAACTTGATAAAACCATGTCGAACAATACTATTATTCTCTTCGGTATGGTTTTTACTCTCTTTATTTCAGCTCTGCTCACCACCCTTATGGCTCTGTACCGGGAGGAGCTAAAGAGCCTGATCACCTGGCAGATGGGGAGCTTCGCACTCAAAGGCTGGTCTTATGTCAGGGTTATGCTTCCCTTCTTTATAATTGGAACCCTGGGGATTATCCGGTACACCAAAGAAATGGACATCCTTACCTTTGGGGAGGATCAGGCAAAATCCGTTGGGGTGGAAACAGAAAAGGTGCGGAAACATTTGTTTGTATTCTCCACCATTCTTACCGGAGCGGCAGTTTCGTTAAGCGGTACCATAGGTTTTGTGGATCTTATTGCCCCCCACATGGCGCGAAAAATTGTGGGATCAAACCACCGGTATGTGATACCCATGTCTTTTATTCTTGGCGGATCCCTGATGGTGGTAGCCGACCTTATCGCCCGGACTATCGTTTCTCCTTCGGAATTACCGGTGGGGGCTATAACCGCACTTGTCGGCGCACCCTTCTTTGCCTGGGTATATTTTGGGAAAAGGTAGGCGGCTCTTATGCTGGAAATAAAAAACCTGTATAGCGGATACGATGGGGTCGATGTTATTCATGATATCAGTCTCAGGGCGGAGAAGGGGGAATTTCTCTGTATCCTTGGACCTAACGGCTGTGGCAAGAGTACCCTGCTAAAGTCCATTGCCCGGATACTGAGCTACCGGGGAAACATCATTGTTGATAACCGGGAGGTATCTTCCTACAACAGAAGGGATCTGGCTAAAAAAATAGCCCTCATGGGTCAGAATTCGGAAATATATTTTCCCTACAGTGTTTATGATACGGTTTCTCTGGGACGTTATGCCCATACAGAGGGGTTTCTGAAAAGTCTTTCCGTAGAGGACAGGGAAATTATCACGGACATTCTCAAACAGCTGGGGATCTTCAATGAGAAGGATAGGATGATAAATGAGCTTTCCGGCGGCCAATTGCAGCGGGTATTTTTAGCCCGGACCCTGGCGCAGAACCCTGATATCATTCTGTTGGATGAACCGACCAATCATCTGGACCTGAAACATCAGGTAGAATTACTGCAATATTTGATAAGTTGGGCAAAGGCTAATAACAGAACGGTTATAGGTGTACTGCATGACCTTAATCTGGCGCGCAGTTTTGCGGACACCACTACGATTATGGCTGATGGAAAACTTATTTCCTATGGTGATCCTGAAACGGTTCTGAACGGAGAAACTCTAAAGGCGGTGTATGGTATGGACATCCGGAAGTTCATGCTGGAATCTCTGGAAAATTGGCGGAATACCCATGTCTGAAATAGCCATATACGGAAAAGGTGGGATCGGCAAATCGACCATATCCTCGAATATTTCCGCGGTTCTCGGGCGGCAGGGAAAGAAGATCCTGCAGATAGGCTGTGACCCAAAACACGATTCCACCAGATTTCTGCTCCACGGGGAACGGATTACCACGGTACTGGATTACCTTAAAGGAAAAAGTCCCGACCAATGTAACCTTTCCGATATTGTCCACACTGGAGCTTTCGGTGTGCACTGCGTGGAAGCCGGCGGGCCTGAACCGGGGGTGGGCTGTGCGGGCCGGGGTATATTAAGTACCTTTGAGCTTTTGGATCGGCTGGGTATAAAAGAGAATAACTACGATGATATCATCTATGATGTTTTGGGGGATGTGGTCTGCGGCGGCTTTGCGGTACCCATCAGGCGGGGTTACGCAGAAAAGGTGTATATCGTTACTTCCGGGGAATTCATGGCCATCTATGCGGCCAATAATATTCTGCGGGGGCTTGGTAATTACGATCTGAACAAAGACCGCGCCGGTGGGATCATCTTCAACTCCCGGGGCTTGGTGGAGGAAGAAGATCGGGTCAAGCGTTTCTGCGATGCCGTTGGTCTCCCCCTAATTGCCCGCTTCCCCAGAAGTGATCTCTTTTCCGATTGCGAGCGCGAGGGGAAGTGTCTCGTAGAAGCCTTCCTCGATTCGGACTTGGCGGAACAATTTGCAATCCTGGCGGATAAAATCCATTCCCAGAAGGAGTTCTATGCCCCGGCGCCGCTTTCCGATGAGGAACTGGAAGAGCGGATTCTTGGGAAAAAAGCAATACCGGTACAGAAACAGGCGCCGGTTCACCCGGTACTTAAAACCCTTCCTCAACAGCAGGCCTTTTTTTCCAAGAGCCTCGTATCACGGGAACCCCTGCACGGCTGCGCCTTCAGCGGGGCTATGAGTATCACTACCCAGATAGATGACAGTATTAGTATCGCCCATGGTCCCAGGAGCTGCGCTCATATTACGTATCAAAGTATCACCTCAATCCCACGGCGTTTCCTTCTGGAACGGGGGATTGTCCTCCCCTACGGATCCTCACCGCCGGTGGTTTCCTCTGAAATGAACGAGGGGGTAATGATATTCGGCGGCGCCGACGAACTCCGGCAAAAAATTCTTGAAGCTAAGGCCCGCTCCCCAAAGGTATTGTTTATTCTGACAACCTGTCCCAGTGGAATTATCGGCGATGATCTCCGGTTTGTTCAGGATCTGGCGGATGATGCAACAAGGATCGTCCCCGTATTGACCGATGGTAATATCCAAGGGGATTATCTTCAGGGTATACTGATGGCCTATAGGGAAACGGCCCGTGCGCTTATCGACAGAAACTGTATACCCGAAAATGATACGGTTAATATTGTTGCGGAAAAGTCGGAAACCAATGCCCGGGAGAAAAGTTTCCGGTATGTAAAGGATATCCTGGATCGCTTCGGTATACGCATTAACTGTCATTTTATCTGTGAAACCACGGTTGATGAGATCCGCCGCTTCAGGCGGGGAAAACTCAACCTCCTTGCCTATGGGGATTATATGGGACGGTCCATCAGGACTTTCCTCGAAACCGAATTCGGCGCGGAGTTTCTGGATAAGCCCTTCCCCATAGGCTTCCGGGAAAGCTGTGACTGGGTCCGCAGTATTGGTGAGTATTTTCATAAAGAAAAGGATAAAACCGATGCGATTGTGACGGACTATCGAAAACAGTATCAGGATGGGATTGACCGTATTAAACCATACCTTGAGGGGCGGCGGCTTATGGTTATTACCTACAATCAAAATATTGACTGGATGCTGCAAACCGCCCTTGACCTGGGAATGAAGATTTCTTTTGTAGGAATCCTAAATTTCTCCCAGGATAATAATTTTATGACGGATCTTAAAGAGTACATACAGGAATTGTACGTTCCTTATGATCACGGCAGACGGGAAGCTGACATTGCCCGCGTTAAGCCGGATCTGCTGCTTGCCAATTATGGATCAAATGAACAGGATCAATCCATTTTAACCGACACCATACCCCTGTGTCCCACCGCAGGATTTTTGAGCGGTCTTCTGTTCGCAAACCGGTGGGCGGAAATTTTTAAAATGAACTTAAAAGAAGGCTGGAGGCAGGATGAATTACTATTCAGAAAATATAGCTCCTGACAGCTTTACCGGCGCTATTTTTGCCCTGGAAGGCATAAGCGACGCCTGCGTCGTATTAAACGGTCCCACGGGCTGTAAATTCTATCATAGCGCCATCAGCGACAGCCAGTTTTTGCGTACCGCCTCCTATAATCCTCTGGAGTTTATTGAAGGCTTTTATTTTGGTCAGCCCAGGGTCCCATCCACTTATCTGGACGGTAATGATTATGTTTTCGGCGGCGGCGAGAAAATTGCAAACATCCTCAGGACGGTAGTAAAAAAGGGATACGCCCTTATTGCGGTGATCAATTCCCCCGGAGCAGCCCTCATCGGTGACGATCTGTCCCGGTTTCTGGAAGAGGAAGTGAAGGATATCCCTTGTTTTTCCATGGAGAATACCGGGTTTTCCGGCAGCTTTGGTTTGGGGTATCAAAATGCAATTATAGGCGCCATGAAAGCCATTGGGTTAAGGTCTACTGGGCTGACATCCGAAGGTGAAGCAAAGAAAAAAACAGTAAACCTCCTTGGCCTGTGTATTTATCAGAAATACTACGATCAAAATTACCTGACCCTGAAAAACCTGCTCGGTCTCTGCGATATTGAAGTGATCGCTGCGCCGGGAGCAGGGGATGACACAGCGGCGCTGCGCCGGATGGCCGAAGCCGCATTGAATGTGATTGTTTATCCGGAGTATGGCAGGATGATTGCTGAATTCCTGCATAAAGAATATGGGATGCCTTGCCTGTGTCCGGAGGAGGGGCCCCCCATGGGCTTCGACGCTGCATCCTCCTTTGTGCGGCAGGTCTGTGAAGCCCTGGGCGCCGATCCCGGAAAAGCATTGGAACTCATAGATCGTGCGCGGGCCCGGGCCTACCTGTACCTGTCCCGTTTTTCTTCCCTCCTGGGGCTGCCCAAGGGGACCTTGTTTTCCCTAAAGGCCGAAGCTTCCACGGCCTATGCCCTGACAAAATGGCTCTGCGGCTACCTGGGCATGATCCCCGCAGCAATTTCTGTTCTGCCTGAATCTGATACTGAATTCACAGAAAAACTGCGGATATTTCTTACCGGTATCCATTATCAGGAAACATTGCAAAAGTCCATCATCGAAACCACTACCCACATTTTACTAGGCGATGGGAACACCGTTGCGGAATTAAAGTTATACGGACAGCGATTCTGCGGTATAGAAATTATGCTTCCTGTTCTGGGGTATCTTGATATTACCGAAAAAACTATTTTTGGCGGGCAGGGTGCGCTGTTCCTTCTGGAACAGATTTTAAACGGTTTACGTTTTGTAATACCCTAGGGGAGGATAGGAACCATGATCATACTTATCACCGGCGGAATTAAATCGGGGAAGTCCCGGCGAGCCCTGGACATAGCCGTACAGGAATGGCAGGTTTCACCGGAGTCGCCGGTTTCCTTTATTGCCACCGCGGAAGCCCTGGACGATGAGATGAAACTCCGCATAAAGCGGCACCGGGAAGAGCGGGCCGTCCTTGGCGGTATAGCCGGCCGGGACAAAGCTCAAGGTTTCATCACCATTGAGGAGCCCCTGGAACTGGACCGGGCGATTGCCGCTGCTGGACAGCGTGTGTTGGTGGACTGCTTAGCACTGTGGGTAAACAACATCATGTACTATAAGCGGGAAGACGATTTTCCCCGGCTCCTGGAATCTTCGATTAGTGAAATGAAGGATTGTATCGTTGTTACCAACGAGACGGGGCTGGGAAATGTTCCCTTTGACGAGACCACTAGGCGCTACAATCTACTCCTGGCGGAGGCCAATCGAAGGATCGCCGCCGCTGCGGATCGGGTGGAGCTCATGGTTTCCGGTATACCCCTGAGGGTTAAATGATGGAACCATCACCTGTGGCAGGTATCTTCCCCAAAGCCCGGCTTTTGGTTCCGTCCTGGGTTATCCCCGGTACCTATCTGGAAAATTTGCGGTTCCTGGAAGACAAGAGCGAAGTTCAGGGTGTAGAATTACTGTTTTTTATATACGATGGTGAAATTCGAGATCAGCTGGATGCCGAATGGGAGGGGATAGGGCAATTTGCGGACCGCTTTGTTTTTACCGCCCATCTGCCGGATCCTCTTTTACCGGAACACGAGGAACTGGTGAACAGACTTAATCCCCTGGTACGTAGTTTTATTGTTCACCCAGGCCCGCCGGAAGATGCCCCAGCCCAGGGAGCCCTGGTCAATGGCTGGGCCAAAAAATATCCATCGAAGGCCGGAGCGGCGGGCTCTCCCTATCGTTTCCTCGCGGAGAACACCAACGCCGGGAGACTTGATGCGCTGCTGCCCTATTTGGAATGTCTGGGGATATGTATGGACACGGGGCATCTGCTCATGGATGGGAAAAGCCCAGCGGAGTTTTTTAAGGAACATTCGGATCGTATTGGGGAGATACACCTCCACGGCGTTGATCGGGAAAAGGCGGCCGTTGATGGGCGCTTAGCGGATCACCGGCCAGTCCGGGCTGAAGAAAAATGGTTTGGGGAGCTGCTCCCTCTGCTCCGGCAGTTTGCTGGAAATATAAACATGGAAGTTTTTTCCTGGGAAGAAGTGGCTGCCGGGATAAACTCAATTAGGAGGCATATATATGGAAAACATTAAAGCTGCGATTGAAGCGCATCTGGACGATCTTACCAAACCCCGGGGAAGCCTGGGGAAGCTGGAGACCTATTGCATTAAGATGGCGGAGATACAGGGAAAGGTTCCCCCCAAGCTTGAGAAAAAGGGAATCTACGTATTTGCGGGTGATCATGGTATCGCCACAGAAGGGGTGTCCCTGTACCCCCAGGAGGTTTCCCGGCAGATGGTGTTCAACATCCTTGCTGGCGGGGCGGGGATAAACGCCCTGGCGGGGGGAACCGGATGGGATGTCACCCTGGTGGACGCGGGGGTGATCGGTGAAGATTTTCCCCCGGATAATGAAATAAAGCCGGTGTGTTCCTTTGTACGTGCGCGGATTGGCAGCGGCTGCAGGAATAGTTTTAAGGAAGATGCCCTTACCCCGGAGGAAACCGAAAAGGCCCTGGCCCGGGGAAAAGCCCTGGCTCAGGATGCGGCGGACCGGGGGCTGGATATGACCGCCATCGGCGACCTGGGTATCGGAAACACCAGTACTGCGGCGGCCATGCTTGTCGCCGCGGGTTTTAATATCGACGACATGGTAGACCGGGGAACCGGTATTGACGATACCATGCTGAAGCATAAGCGGCAGGTCATACAGGACGCCGTGAAAAACAGAAATCCTCCCAAGGATGGGAAGGCTATACTTCAAAAGCTCGGTTCCTTCGATTTTGCCATGATGGCCGGTTTCATCCTAGGACTTGAGGGCAGGGGTATTGCCTGTGTCCTCGATGGATTCCCCGTAAGCGCCGCAGCCTATATGGCGTATATGATAAACCCCAAGGTTCGTGGCTGGCTTTTTGCGGGGCATCTTTCCAAGGTCGCCGGTCACAAGCCGCTGCTGGAACACATGGGGCTGGACCCCATCGTGAACCTTGATATGCGTCTGGGGGAAGGTACCGGTGCGGTCATAGGCGGGCATATCGTTGAGCTGGGAGTTAGGGCGGCCCGGGAGATGGCGTCCTTCTCCCAAGCCCATGTTTCGGACAGTGAAAAGACGGAAGAAAAGTACTGATGTTCGACCGCTTTCTTTCAACCTTCAGTGTGGTTTCGCGTATCCCGGTTAAGCTCAAGTTTACCTTTGATCCTTCCCGGATAGATTTCTATCTTCCCGTTACGGGAATTTGCCCAGCCCTGGTAGGATTTCTGATATTCGGAGGATTATCCCTTCTCTGGGATAATCCCCTGCTTACCGGTATCATCGTTCTTATAACCCAGTATCTTTGTTTTAACCTTTTCCATCTGGACGGGCTTATGGATACTGCGGATGCTTTTTTAGGAACCGTGGACCGGGAAAAGCGGCAGGCCATCTTAAAGGATTCCCGTACCGGCGTGTACGGATTTTTTGCGGGATTTTCTGTCCTTTCCCTAAAAATTGTCCTCCTCTCCGCCCTTTCGCCGTTCATCTTCCGGTATCCCGCAGTAATACTGGCCTATCCTCTCTGCGGCAGATTCGCCGCGTCCCTGGTCCCCTGCATGACTAAACCTGCAAACTCCGGCGGTCTTGGTGCGTTGACCAGGGATTCAAAACCGATCCGCTGTGTCTTGGGCATTGTTACCGGATTACTGCTCTGGATACTCCTTGTCTGGGGCCTGCTAAATCTGGCCGGGTTATTTATTTCTTTAAGATTTGATACAGGTTTTTTAGGCTCAGGTGCTTCTCCGGCGTTTTTTCCGATGATATTCATTGGCCCCCTTACGGCGTTATTTTATGCACGGCTCTACGGAAAATCCCTGGGGGGTTATACCGGGGATGCCCTGGGCGCGGCGGTGGAAACCGGGGAAATTCTGTATTTGCTGGCGGTCTATATCATAAAAAATTAATTCGATGTAATACAATCGGTATTACACTCCACCAGAGTGAGTATTTATCGGAGTAGGCGCAAAGACATCCCGATGAATTATTTGAGTTGAGCAGTCGCATTGGCGAAAAATACGTACTCTTCGGCTTTGACATATTTGAGGATGAGTGTCGCCTGGCCGTTAGGTAGTGGACGGGAAAATTTGTCCCCGATTTCATAATAATCGTTGACAATAGTCATCCAATGGCTTATCATTAAGAAGTTAGGATTATAAAGCTGATTATCGTAAAACCGAAGGAGTAAGAGTGAACGGAAGCCGAATTGTTGAAAGTATGAAAAAGGCGGTTGAAATCTCTCGCGGTGAATTATCGAAAGACGCATACCGGATTCATATTCCGGAAAAGATTGACGTAAAGGCGATACGGCAACAAATGGGGCTTTCACAACCTGCTTTTGCAAACCGTTTCGGCCTTTCTCTTTATACCCTCCGTAATTGGGAACAGGGAAAACGTTGTCCTGACCCGGCAGCACGGGCTTACTTGAAGGTTATTGAGAAGGCTCCTGATATGGTTTCTAAGGTACTAGCAGGTTGAATATTATATTTTGAGTTGATTATGGATAATAAGACAAAAGTACAGCGAAGTTTGAATATGGCGGCTGTTAAATCCAAAAATACCAAGCCGGAATTAATTGTGAGGAAGGAGTTGTTTCGGCAGGGATTTAGATATCGGCTTAATGTTAAGAAGTTACCGGGAACGCCGGATATTGTTTTACCAAAATATAAGACTATAATTTTCATAAATGGTTGCTTCTGGCATGGACATAAAGAATGTAAAAAATCAAAATTGCCTAGTACAAATACCATATTTTGGGAAAATAAAATAAGTGATACAGTACAACGCGATAAGCTAAAGTCTGAAAGGCTTGAAAGTTTGGGGTGGTTTGTGATAGTTTGTTGGGAATGTGATATCCTGCATAAGCATATTACATTTTCAGTTAGAAAGAACCATTTGGCTCTAAAATATAAATTAAAGGAGTAGGATGTGCCTGATAGTCGCAGTATGAAAAATAATCTAACCGCCATTGATTTTTTCTGTTGCGGAGGCGGCATGACCGAAGGCTTTGAATCTACGGGGATTCGGGTATTAGCCGGAATAGATATCGATCCGGCCTGTAAAGAGACATATGAAAAGAATCATCCTAATTCTAAATTTATTTTAAAAGATATAAAAAAACTTCCCAGCAATCATTTTAAAAATAAATTTGACGTTGAAAAAAATGATGACGGACTTATAATGATTGGTTGTAGCCCCTGTCAGCATTGGTCAAAAATAAATACCGAACGAGGAAAATCGGAAAAATCAAAAAATTTATTATTGGATTTTACACGTTTTGTCAGATATTACAAACCAGGCTATATAGTAATTGAGAATGTCCCCGGCATTGAATCAAAGCCGGAAGAAAGCGGTTTAAAACGTTTCTTGAATTTCCTTGATAAGCACGGATATAAATATAAAAAACAAAAAATTGATATGTCAAAATACGGAGTGCCTCAAAAAAGAGTTCGTTTTGTTCTCATAGCTACCAGAAATGGAAGCGATCCGCTTTTTCCTGAAAATTTAAAAAAATGTAAAACCCTTAAGGATTATATAAAGAAATTACCTCAAATAAATGCGGGTGAAAAATCGAATGATTTACCTCTGCATCGATCCGCAAGTATTTCAGAGAATAATTTAAAAAGATTACAGAAAACTCCTCATAATGGTGGCACACGGTTAGCGTGGAAGGATGATCCTGATTTACAAATAAATGCTTATAAAGATAAGGATAATATTTTCAAGGATGTTTACGGGCGTATGAAATGGGAGGAGCCGGCCCCTACTATAACAACAAGATTTAATAGCATATCAAATGGTCGGTTTGGTCATCCGGAACAGGACAGAGCCCTTTCTCTTCTTGAAGGCGCTTTGTTGCAAACATTTTCCGAAAAATATTATTTCTCAGGAAACACAGATTCTGTTGTTGCCAGGCAAATAGGTAATGCTGTCCCCCCCATATTTGCTTCACAGATTGCAGTTAAAATAGCCGAACACTATCAAATGGTAAAATAGTTTCTGCATTTATTGAGAAGGTTCCGGTTCTATAAAACATTTTTTCTTTATATCTTCTTCCCATGACTTAAAATCCCGATTTGGTAAACCAGGGCGTCCATTAATATGCAAGAATGCCCAAGATAATGATTCTCGAAAAGGACTGTCTATTGATACAACTTTTTCAAATTCTTTATCGGCTTCCTGACCTATTTTATTAAAATTAATTATCTCTAATGATTTTAAATCACAAGCCATATGCGGAAATTCCCCAAAAAGTTCATGAAATATCATAAACCTATTAGGAGATGATGTACTTAGTATGCCTTGTTTAATTTTATCTTTTTTATTATAAGCCTCTCTGATTTGCTTAAAAGTAGCGACTATTACTTTCTCTACCGGGTCTTGACCTTGTTGTAAATCACATGAAGGCGACAGAATAATTTTATAAGATGCGGGATTATTTTTATCTTCACCTTTTTTCCTAATTATATCACCCATCAACAAGTTGTTAGAATCAAGAGGGGGATACAGGTAAATTTCCCATGCTTTTATTGATCCGGTATCTAAACCATAATCAAAAGATGCCGCTAATCTTCTGCGCATTAAATTTGTAAATAGGTCAGTTCTTGATCCAATATCTGTAGATTTCGCTTTACTAAATTTTTGGTAAGTATCACGAAAAACATTACTAATATTTTTATTAATGGAACTTGTTATTGAGATTTTCTTTTCAACAAACAACTTGAATTCATTTATAGCAGATTTCAATTGCTTTATATCACTCGAACCTTTTTGTATTTTTTTTATAAAAATATTATCTTCATGTGGGTTATCATAATTATCAGAATATCCTGAATATATAATCAATGGTAAAAAATATTTTTCATAAACCGTATTATATATTTTACTACCGGTTTCTGTTTCACCTGTTATACCACCATCATTATTCAAGTCAAGTATCATTATATCTATTTTATATAAGCTCAAATATCGTTCAAAATGGTGAAAATTTTTGCAATGCGTGATTATTATATCATCTTGATCTTTAAAGGTACGTTTAAGTCTATCAAAAACGCGGTCTTCATCATCAATTAATAAAATATTCATTATTTGCTCCTTATTGGTAAATCAAATTTAAATGTTGCCCCATCAAATTTTCCTGGCTTTATGAGCGTCATTTTGCCATTATATTGAGAAACAAGTTCGGACGCAACAGTTAAACCCATACCAAAACCATCCGTCCGATTTGTAATACCGGGCCAAAATATTTTTTCTTCCATTCCATCTTCTATCCCTGGGCCTGAATCGTGAAAACGAATATTTAATCTGGTCTTATCAGAACTCAGGTTAAATTGTATTTCTATAACCTTATTATTTTTATCAGCATTATTCAACCAATATATGGCATTTGAAAAAAGATTAAAAAAAATAGAACTCATTTCTCCTGGAAATACTGATAAAATTGCAGAAATATTATTATGTTTGACCATTATACCATTTTTCCCTAAATCCTGTTTAAATAATTTTATGATAGTTTCTAATTCATTAACCGGATCGCAAATATTTTTTGCTTTATTGATTCGTTTAATTGCCAAGGGAGAAAATCTATCTGCCAATGATTCTAACGATGTTACTGCATTTTCAGCAGGAGGCAGGGAATCTTTAATGATACTCCATTTTATTATTTCATTTTTTTCCTGTTTGCGTAAATCATTATGCAAGTCGGTAATATCTCCTGTTCTGCCCCGTATTTCATGTATAAGAAAAGATGACAAAGTACCGATTGTTGCCATTCGGCTATAGTAATAAGCACGCTTACTAAGGTCTTCCTTTGCCTTATCTACATCAGTTTCATATTCTCTAATAGCATTTAGAATATCATCGTAATTCCCCTTGTTTTTTATTATTGCTTCAACCTTATCTTTCAAATCTCCGGGAAATATCCTATTCAAGATATCTGAAAACGGAGGTTCTGTATGGCCGCCTTCGGTTCGGCTATCAGATCGATAGTCTTCCATTTTTTTTACAATCTTGTTTAAATATTTTTTAAATACACGTAATTCTTTATTATCTTTAAAGCCCTCCCGGTTGCTTGAATCAATTATTGCGGGGTTATTTTCATTAGTGATTGATACATATCCGATTATTTGCCTGTTGCTAATACGTTCACCGACACGGCTGATTCTCCTAAGATCAAGGCCAAGCCAATCACGGGCAGTATCCGTTTTTGGCAATACAAGAATACCATCACGATATACAGATATACCCTTGTGATAAGAAATAGTATTACGAAGATCTTTCTTCTTTATATCAAATCTATTGGTAAATAATTCCGTGCTTTCAGAATCCACATCCCATACGCGAAATTCAAATTCAAAGGAACCACAAAAAACGACTTCTTTCGCTTTCGATGAGACATTTTTATCATCTTGAGATTTGGCAGAGGATTCCGGTATAATTTCGGGTTTAGCAATAATTCCCTTTTTTGTTTTTCTTTTTGTTCCATCATTATATTTATACTCATATTTTACAGTACCGTCATTTTCCACATGACCTTTTATCAAATATATCGGGGAATTAAGATATTCAGGGCTTTTGATTTTAATATCAGTTTCTGATAACGGAGTTTTTAATGAAATTTTAAAAGCACCGGTTTTTTCGATTTTATTGAAAGGGGATACAAATCTTGATAAATTATTTTTTAATTCTTCAATCATTTCTGTCAGGGTATCTTCATCATTCCAATCTTTATATAGATTCTTTATCCTAAGAATTGTTCCTGATTCATATTTTTTGAAAGGAAATACCGATTTTTCTATACTGCCGCCCATTGTAGATTCATCTTGGGAATCAGCAATTTTATTCCAGTCTAAGGTTACTTTCCAACAAGTTTCGTCGTCTGATTTTGTATACATCTCTAATATACTACCAAGCCGGGCAGTGGACAATCTGCCTAGTCCTTTTTCTCCGCTAACCTTACGTTCCATAGTTTTTATTTTTATACTGTTATTTTTTTCCTTATACGGTGTCGCAATGGTGAACCAGACTGTTTCAATAATTGACTTAGTCATTCCTTTACCATTATCCATAATTTCCAGATAAATTTCTCCTGTCTTCTCTTTGACAAAGGATATAATGACTTCAGCAGCCCCGGCATCATAGGAATTTTTAACGAGTTCAATAATCGCAACAATATCATCGGTTACCAAATCGGCGCCTAATGAGTTGAATACACGGGGGTGGAATTTAAACTGTATTTGCTCGGTTTTCATAGTTTATTCCTTGCAATATTAGGCTGTGTCTTTAATAAATATTCTAAGAATTCTTTTGATTTTACGATTTTGTCCGGTGAAATATCTATTGTCTTTGAATTATATGTTTTTATTTTTTTGATAATAATTTTTGCCGCCTTTTCTAATTCTTCTGTAGAAATAGGATTATTTTTTATTTTATCAATATCATTGACATTATAATCAGTAGAAAGAAGATTAAATAGAAATTGCAAGGCTATATGAAACTTAGCATTGGACAAGTCTTGCCAAGGCACATTCATTTTCTTTGATTTTATGAATTTATCAATTTCCTTCATAAGCCTTGCACAAAAAAGAAATATTGAATAATCAAGATTTTTGTTAAATATTTTTTGGTAATCTTCGTCTCTTTTTAGCAATGTCGTTGGCCTGCCCCTGGCATTATTTGGTTCTTTTAATATTATAGTCAAGACAGATTGAGCTAAATAAGAAATGCTTATTATTTTTTCAAAGGGTTTATGAGCATTTCTATAAAAGTTTTTCCTTCTTTCATAATACCATCCATTTTGGTAAAAATATTTTTCAATATCTCTTTGAATATTATTTGTAGCCTTAAATGATGTATCTTTGATCCTTGTTTGAAAATTTGTTGCTTTTATTATTTTATCCATCCTAGCGGCATCATTTGTTACAATGATTTTAATAAGAATAGATCGCTTTTCATCGTTCTTATCCTGTCTTGAACTAAGATATTTAAAAATAATATGTGTTGACTGTAGACCATTGACTATTTGCACGTCATCCATAGAAATTGTTTTTCCGACTATAGTTGCTTTAGAACAAATAATAGTTATACCATTATTTAGATTCCAAAAATCAATATCCTTATTTTCGATAAGACTATTTTCAATGTCTTTATTTACCTCAACATTACCTTCATAATCCCTGACATTAAATTCAAAAATATAGTTACGCAAATTGTCATTATCAGAAACAAATAAATAATATTCGTATAAATTTGATAAAACAATATAATTATCTTCCCTTGATATATAATTTTCCTCAAATTTGAGCTGTAGAGTATATTTTTTTTCAACTCTTTCAAGGTCTAATAATTCTCTTGCTCCAAAATATTTTACTTCGACATCTGAACCTGATAAGGTGTTCATTAATTCTTTACGAAGTTGATCTCCCTTGCTTTTTACCTTATGATGAATAGTAGTTTTATCACCCTTAGTAGCATAAATATATTTAATATTTAATACAGGATGCTTTGTTGAAAGACTTATATATGCATTTCTGAATAAAAATACTTTATTAAGTATCTTTGAATTGTATTTATCTTTAAGGTCTTTTTCTTTTTTGGATAAATCAAATAGTTCCAATAAACTTGAAATTGTAGTAGCGATTTGAATTTCAGAAAAACTTGAAGATGTTTTTGATTGCAATAAAAATATACTGATATTAGGAGATTTTTTTACAGTTTCAATTTCAAAATCAGTTGTTAATAATTCATGATCAATAAAAATGAAAATCGCATCAATGCCTCCATCATCACCACCATCTACAATCCCATCTTCAATCTCTTCATAAGTTAAATCATAATCTTTAATAATCTGTTCTGCTACAAATAAACCAAAAAAATCTGATTCTGTCATAGAATTAGCCATTTGTGAGTGTAGTTGATTCAATGTGCTGTTCAACAAAATTATATCATTAGACATGACATTTACCTCCTATAAAAAGTATTTTCATTTTATCACCACCTGTCCGTTCATAAGCATAGGTAAAAGCCAATCGCGAAGGGAAATAAGTTGCTGATTTTCAAAAACGTTTTGCTTTATTTTTGTATAAAAATTATTTGCTAAATTATTAAATTCATGTCCGATTCTTTCATCAGGCAAAATAACTTTATAGTCTTTCAAATATTTAAAATGCCTTGCATACCCATAATTTGAGAGATCTATATTTTTGACAATATAATATAGTAAAAATTGAGGCATTCTACAATTATTTGAAATCAATACCTGTGTTCCATCTGCCCCCCTTGCAAAATCAAAATTAATAATCTTGATAATTCGAGTATGATCGCCAAATATAATATAAGGTATATTATACATATACACAGATGCCTTGTTATTAGTAAACCCAGCTATAAAATTCTCGCTCTGATCAATAACCGGATACAATCCTATTTTAAGTATTTCTGAATTTTGTATTCGCTCTCTTTTTGGAACTTTCTGAAGGATATTATTTATTTGTATAGAATTCCATCCTTCCGGTATTTCTTTTTTTAATTCCTCATTCCGAACCATTTTTCCGCCGGATGATTTATATGGTTTTCCTTTCTTATCAGGAAAGTCAAATTGGATAAACCAATAGTCGTAAATATTTTTTAGTATTGACTCCAGTTCGGCATTGATTTTATTATTAAATTCTATCTTTTTATCTATCGATAACAACAAATGCACAATTTTATCCTGATATTTTTTTTGAGGTATTTTAAATTCAAGCAATGATAGATAATCTATATTAATATTATCTTGTATACTACCCTGTACTGAATTCTGTATTGAATTTCTAATATATTTAAAAACATAGTGCATAAAATATTCGGATGATTCATTTTTATCAGCATTAAATCCGACAACACTATCAGGAAAACACATAGGGTAAGTAAGAATCCCGGTTTCAGCAATATTTGCAGCAATTGTTATACACAAAGTCCCCGTATCCCATAATTTACTTTGTTTTAATCCGTATTCATTATAGTTTTGGCTATGCTTAGAAATAAAGAGATTTGCAGACTTGACATCACCTGTTTGAATTAATGGGTATCTACCGTTAGAAAACAATATTTTGTCATTTCTTGGCCTATGCTTTGATTTTCCTCTTGAGAATATTCCCAATTGATTCAATTTTTTTGTATCCCAATGCGCATTAAACTTGGTTTCATTATATATCATATTTTAAATTCTCCAATTCTTTTAATATCTCATTTTCAAGTTTTTTCCCTTCCTTAAAATATACCACTAAATTATTTTTATAATTTGATAATTTTTGTTCAAATTCTTTTACAGAAATATCAATATATCCAGAATTTACTTCAAAATACTGTCCTGCACCAAAAGAATAATTTTTTTGTTTGATTTCTTCTGAGGAAACTGAAATAGAAAAACCATCCGTAGATTTTTTATTACTAAAATTTTCTATAATTTTTTCAACTTCTTCATAAGATAATACCGTCTTTTGATTTTTATTATCGATCTTTTCTTTAGTCCCTAAATTTGAAGCATCCATAAAAACAACGGATTTGTCATTTCTTTTTCCGGATAGCGTTTTGCCAATGAATAGTATAGAAACGTTTGTTCCTGTAGTAGCAAAAATATTAGAAGGCATAGAGATAACACCTCGAAGCATATTATGATCTACCAAAAATTGACGAACGTTCAATTCTATCCCTGATTTAGCGGTTAAAAAACCTGTAGGAACTATAATAGCCGCCTTCCCTTTTTCACTCATAGAATAGAGAATATGTTGAATGAACATAAGATAAATTGACATTTTATCTTTTTCTTTAGGCGGAACTTTCGGGACACCGGCAAAGAACCGCTCTTTATAATTCTCGCTTGCAAGTGTATCCCGATTATCGCTAAAATCCACGCCAAAGGGCGGATTGCAGACAATATAATCAAATTGCCGGAGGCCGTCTTTCTTTTCATTAAGATGCCGGGGATTGAGCAGGGTATCATCATGGACCACATGACCTAAAGAATGTACCAGATTATTTAAAATCAGGTTAAGCCTTAAAAATTCATTTGACTTTTGGGAAATATCCTGAGAATAAAGGGTACATTTATTCTCACCTATCTGATGTGCCAAGGCCAAAAGCAGGGTGCCGGAACCGGCGGCAGGGTCATAGAGGGTAACATTTTTAACATTTTCAGGAACCATGATACGGGCAATAATTGAGGCTATCGTATGGGGTGTATAATATTCCGCATATTTACCAAAATCTTTATTGTAGTCCTTTACAAGATATTCAAAAACTTGGGCGAAAAAATCATATTTTTGGTTAAATACTTCTTCAAAGCTGAATTGAATAAGTTTATCAATAACCGCCCTACAAAAGGGGGTTTTTTTATCGGATTGTATGATATATTGGGAAATTGATTCAAAAAGACGTATTTTCTGGCCGCCACCGGCACTAACCGAAAAAATCTTTATATTTGTATCGGCCAGGTCATTTAAAGTATCATCAAACAGGCGGTAAAAATCTTCTTTGTTTCGATTATTATAGAGATACGTCAATGTTTGTTTTTTTGAGAAACGGGCGGTTCCGGGATTAAGTTCCATAAGCAGTATTTCGTAGTCATCTTTATTCAGTTTTTCATAATCAGAATTTATCTCCTTTGCTTCATGGATAAATTTATCGTTTAGAAATTTATACAAAAAAACTTCGGTAATGATTTTATATTCACTGGAAGCATTACCCAGCCCATAATTTGCACAGATGGTCTTAATATCATCTATCATCTTTTTGGTATTTACTGTAATTTCACGCATGTCCATTTAAGAAGCCCACCTTCGTTCTGATAAATACTCATTGCTTATTAGCAAACTGATATTTTTTATAATTTCAAGATTAACTTTTACCGCTTCCTCTTTACAGGATTTGATTATCAGCGGTTGTAAATTTTGCATAAAATAATCCTCATTGTTCAGAATATTTTGATTATTAAGGATAATGGTATCCGCTTCATGCTTGATAAAGAGAAGAAGTTTATTCAAAGATATATCATCAGCCGGGGGAGGGGGAGTTTCTTTAAGCCTTTTATGAACTCGCATGAATTTAGGATCGTTTTCGTATTTACTACATAATACTGAATCTTTTGCGTTTTTGGCTATAGCCTTCTTTCGTATTTGTTCCAATTCCTCAATGGCAGTATTCATTTCCGACGCAGTGAATTCTTCAATATTTTTCTTGGCTAAAACCCGTTTAAGCTCCTCAAACAGGGTAATATATTCATGGTCTTTGGGGTCCAAACTGCGGTGTAGTTCAAACCGGGCACGTTCCATTGACGAACGGAATTTATCGGCAATGATAAGTTCTTCCTCTGATATTTTCTTAAATTGAAATTCTATCGTATCCAGTGCCAGGTTAAGAATTGCAGAATTATCCTCGCCGTTTGAAAGATTCTCTTTAAGGGTTAATAACTGTATGTGCCGGTCAACTTCGGAATACAATTTTGCAATTTGGTCAAGGTCGAACTTTCCTGTCAACTCCTCAAAGCCTTGAAGTTTAGCAATATTAAAAAGTTCCTTATAGGTTGATAGAACCTGCCGTAAATCTATTAATTCTTGTTTACTATCAATTTCAGAAATAGTTTGAGAAAACTGTTCTAAATTATCAGTCGGATAAGAAAATAGTTTGTTTTTAATAGCTATTAAGGCATTTTCTATTTCTTCCTGATTAAGGAACATCTGCTGATAATTCTTAAATTCATCTCCCAATTCTTCCTGCAGTTCATTGAAGTATGCCTTGTTGGTTTTATCAAATTCTTCCCGAATGTCCGCAAAATCCACCACATAACCGTAATGAAAATTTTTATACGGACGGTTTACCCTGGTTAAAGCTTGCAAAAGATTATGCTCTCTAACAATTCTGACCATGTAAAGTTTTTTTAAACGAGGGGCATCGAACCCGGTAAGAAGCATATTGAATACTACTAATATATCCAGCTTGTTCTTCTTGAAATCGTCCTGTTCAGCATGGCGGGTATCCTTATCATCTTCATCATGAAGAATTAATGCCTTTGTTAATTTGGGGAACTTCTGCAATTCACTAAAAATCCTGCGGGCTTGCTCCGAAGAATCACAAACGATCATAGCACCGATTGTATCATCTAAAAGACGAGTTCGGGTTTTATTAAAATCTTCAACAATATATTCAGTGAGGGTTTTTACATATTTGGGATGGGCATAAACCTCTTTCTTGTTAAGGGAACCTTTTTCGGTATCCAGGGAATCCAATACTTCCCGTAATTTGGTCCGGTAGGATGTCTCTATTCCCTCCCGGAGTAATTTAAGGGTATAACCATCTGCTATAGAAAGATTATAATAATATTTGTGTATATAATCTCCAAAAACATTTTTGGTATTGTAAGAAACCGATGGTTTACCGGGCTTTTCCTCGGTTTTGCCGATTAGAGGTGTACCGGTAAGGGCAATAATGATTGCATTACGATCAGATGCCATGAGGTTGGAAAGAAATGAGCCTTTTGGGTTATAACTTCGATGAGCTTCATCAAGAAAATAGACTCGTTGTATTTGTACATTATAGTCAGCTTGCCGGGCGATTGATTCTTCTGAAAATTTCTGTATGTTAACCACCGTAATAGTATCTTCCCCGGTATTATCAGCAGAACCAATGGTTTTAATATTTTTAATAAAATCATCTTTTGAGTTTACTTGTTCAACATGAAGGCGGCGGGCGGCAAATTCATTGGAAGCCTGGGTTAATAGGTCAAGGCGGTCTACAATAAAATAAAATCGGGCTATCTTCTCATGTTGTTGAAAGAAATCCTTAAGGTATTTTACTGAATAATATGCCAAGGCGGTCTTGCCTGAACCCTGGGTATGCCAGATTACCCCTTTTGCCGGTGCAGCGTTAGTTTTTAATGTTTTATCTATGGTTCTCTCAATTGCTTTGGATGCAAAAAACTGAGGGTATCGCATGATATGTTTTTCCAAAGTTGAAAGACCGTCCTTGTCTCTTTTTTCCACATAAGCAATTCCATACTGCAATAGAAATAGAAAGCGGGAATGAGTAAACAGCGATGTCAACATTCTATGGGTAGGGGTATCCGGTTTACTGTTGGTAATAAATTCAGGAGTATCTTTAATACTGACCAGATTGGCATCTTTAAGAATAAATTCTATTGCCTCAGCGTTTTTCGGTAATTCTTTTTTCAAAAATTCCGTATCATCTTCCCGGAAATGGTTAAAAAATATTTTATGATAATTACATGAAGCATAATAGGCACCCTGAATCGGTTCTGTATCATTATCATCGTATTCCATATTATTGGAAAATACCATAATTTGGGTAATATTAATAAATTTTCTGAATTTTTTATTGGTAGAACGAGCTTCCATACGCCTGTGTTCTGCAATGATGCCCTCGGTATTATTCGGCTTTTTGACTTCGATAAAGACAAGGGGCATACCGTTTATGAGTAAGGTAATATCAGGACGGAATTCATCTTCGCCGTTCTTGTAGGTAAGTTCGGTAACCACATGGAAACTGTTGTTTTGAGGATTTTTAAAGTCGATGAGCTTTATCTTGTCGGGAATCCCCTCAACCGGAATGCCTTCCTGAAGATAACGATAAAAAGTTTCACCCAAATTATCCGGTTCAAGGGATTCTTTTATTTCTGAAATGAGCTTACCGGACAGGAGGGATTGGGAAAGAAATTCCATGATAAGTATGGCTGAATCACGGTTATAGTAGGTTTCATTTATTTTATTTAAGGATTGATGGAAGATGTCTATAAAAATATTGGTTGTTGGGTCGATCTTTTGACCTTTTAGGGAAATATAGGTATATCCCTGGCGGGTAAGATGAATAAGGGCAGGTATTTTTACACGGGAGTTCTCATTAAAAGGCAAAGAAATCTCCCTTTAGGGCCTGATCCGACACGAGAAGCTCCCAGATTAAGTCTTTAGGCAAGAATAACACGATATAGGAGGCTCGGCAAGTGAACATAAACTGAAATATCAATCAAAAAATGACATTATTATACATTTTGTCATTTTCAATAGTGAATTTCTCTCTAAATTTCCTCACAACCATGATAGTTTATACATTCTTTCTATATCTATTAACCCTTTCTCTATAGCGCCGGGAAATAACCCGGATGCATATCCGGGTTATTTGGCTTTTAAAGACCGGAACCATTGATGTAAACTCCGGAGGAAATTTTGGAAACACCGATAGGAGAACATGATTACTAAGTCGGTAAATATTGCCTACAGCCCTGGGCGCAGCGGTGGAAACCGGGGAAATTCTGTATTTGCTGGCGGCTTATATCATCCTGGGATGCTTGTGGGCTTGATTAGCTTTCGAAAATATAACATAATTGGATAAATTATCAAGAAATTTGATTTTTAAAGGAGTATAAAATGAAAAAAGTATTATCTCTGGTCTTATTTGTTCTATTGCTGGGTTCTATTTCGCTTTTTGCGGATGATGCTAAGGTAATGCCTGCCCGTCTGGGCCGGTTTTATATAGCCCCTACCTATGTCTTCGGTCCCGGTTATTATGATGATGACGGGGATTATGAGAGCTTTGACGATGGTCAGGGCGCCCTGAAATCGGCTTTCAACCTCGGTTTTGCCCTGGAGTACGGGATTATTGACTGGATAACCGGCGCAATTCAGTGGGCGCCGGGCGTGACCATAGCCTCCGATGTGGATAGTGCGCAACTGAGTGCTGGGGGGTCCGATGTCAATGCCAACGGCGTGGCGGATCTTTTTGTAGGGGGCAAGATACAGATTATTGGCGAAAATGCACCGGTAAAATCCTCCCAACTCCGTTTCGCCGTAGGGCCGGGGGTTAAAATTCCCCTACCCGGAGTGGACTTTAAGGAGCAGGCTAAAAACGCCGCCAAGGGGGATGATGTAACCGCCTCCAATGGGGATTATCATGTCCTCGGCGCCGGCGCCCGGCTTTATTTTGATTATCTCATCAACAAGAACTTCTTTATCGATCTGTACAGTGAATTGTTGTTCTATCCTATAGAGCAAAAACTGGAAGATAGCAGTATTGGGGGATACATGGCTAAGCAGCCAGGTGTCGATGTGAAGATGGGGCACGGTTATGATTTAACCTTTGAACTGGAACCGACATTCACTACCACCCTCTCCCCGAGCAAACCGATCATTTTTGGCGCCGGACTTCCAATAAATTATAAATTTACCCCCGAAAAAAGCTTTTCCATTTCCGGCGCCGGCTTGGCTGAAAGCGCCATTAAGACTGGGCTTGAGGATGGTTTAGGGAGCTCCACGCAGATACTTACCCTAAAGCCCAATGTTTCATTTTTCTTTGTCTCCTGGCCGCTGCCTACGGAATTTAAGCTGTCATATTCCGCGCCGATTTGGGGAGAGAGCATAATGGCCAAACATTCCATTACCCTGCAGGTCAAAGCTTATTTCAGGACCGGGTCTGCAAAGTAAAACCGGCATACTAAGCTAATCAGCGGCGTTTTCAGATAAAAATTCTGAAAACGCCTTTTTTTACCCTATTTTTTCAAGATTCTCTTTTCCGGACAAAAATGCTTGACATTTTCTGCCCCACGGCTTATTAATATAGTAATAAACAAACCGATGGAAATATAATGACCGACGGTCAGTATAAAAAGGGGATTCCGTGGGGATATTTGAACGGAAGGGGCGGGAAAAGGCTGAACGCCGGAACTTAATCATGGGCTGCGCCAAGAAGCTTATCCTTGAATACGGGGTGGAAAAGGTAAGCATGGAGGACATAGCCAAGCAGGCGGAGCTGAGCAAGGGTACACTGTACCTCTATTTTTCCGGCAAGGACGAGCTCTTTAGTGAGATCTGCGAAGAGTCGGCCGCCAAGTTCAGCGAATACGTGCAGTCCCGGCTGGAGGGGGGTATCTCGGGTCTGGAGGCGCTCAAGCGGTACTGGTTAAGTTACCTGGAGATGTATGGAGAATCGGAGGACCTTTTCATCCTCTTTAATATGCGGCATTTTTTGGCCCCCGCAGATTCTTTTATTTCCCTTGAGGAGAATGCAGGGACTGCTTCCTATGTGTTTTATTACCTGATAAAAAAGATGATCGAACAGGGGATACGCGAGGGGACTTTTGAACAGGATACCGAAAGCGGCTTGGTGGTAAAGACCATCATTGCGCTTTTTTCTCAGGCGGTGGAAAACGCCGCCAAGCTGCCCAGGACAGCCCGGAAATCCGCCCTTATTATTGATGAGCTAAAAACGGTTTTTCAAATTATGCTCCGGGGAATAGCCCGGGAAGAAATCGACCGTTCTTGTCTGGTCCTGCCGGACTTGAATACTTTTACTAACAACAAGGATTAGAAAATGAAATTTTTACCGAAATTGTTTAAACACCCCTGGCTTATCGTTGTTGTTATCGGAATTATTACGGTTTTTTTTGCGCTCCAGCTCCCCCGGGTAGAACTGGATAATAATAATATGCGCTTTGTCCCCGAAGACGATGAAGCCCGGGTAACTGCCAATTATATTGACGATACCTTTGGAAGTTCCCTTTTTGTACTGATAGGGCTGGAACGGAACTACGGTACCGTTTTTGACGGAGAATTTATCCAACGCATCCGGGACTATATCGATCAAATAGAAAAGAATGTTGAAATTATCGGAACCATTAATTCCATGGTGTCATCGGATTACATCGCCGGTGAAGGTGACGCCATCGTGGTAGAAAAACTGATTCCCGGGGATTTTTCCGGGACCCCTGAAGAGACGGCGGAACTCAAGCGGCGGCTCCTCTCCTGGGATATGTATCGCCGGGCTCTGATCTCCGACGATTTTACCGCTACCCAGATCCTGGTTACCCTGGATATTAGCAGCGAAAAAGCGGGAAAACCCGAGGTGATGGACAGCTTTATCCGGATCCGGGACATAGCCACGGACATGTTTGACGGCATGGCGAATGTTTATATCACCGGGCTTCCGGTAATTAGCTCCACCATCAACGAGGCGGTACGGGCGGATCTGGTACTGATGGTTCCTCTGGTGATTGTGGTGGTACTCCTGGTACTTTTCTTTTCCTTCCGCCGTATTTCCGCAGTGGTTCTGCCCCTGCTTACGGTACTCGTCGCCGTGATCTGGTCCATGGGGGCAATGCCTCTTTTGGGGGTACAGCTTTCGGTGATCTCCACGGTGCTGCCGGTTATCCTGGTGGCGGTGGGCAGCGCCTACGGCATCCATGTGGTAACCCACTATATTGAGGAGATGAACCTTAAGGATGAAATCACCAAGGATGAGCACCGGGAATTGGTCTTTGCCCTGCTGCGGAAGATAGGCAAGGCGGTATTTCTGGCGGCGCTGACCACCTTTGCGGGATTCGGTTCTTTCATCTTTACTTCGGTGCTCCCCATTCGGGAGTTCGGCTGCTTTTCCGCCTTCGGTGTCTTCGCCTCCTTTATTGTTGCGGTCACCCTGATCCCTGCGCTGCTCCTTATCCGGGGTCCCAAGCCCATGAGGGCCCTGGTCAATCCGCGGCTGGGAGACGCGCCGGAACTGGCGGACCCCTTAAGCAATGCTATCGCTGATGCCTTTATGGGCATTGCGCAGAGAAAACGCTCTGTCATGATAATTACTTCTCTAGTAGTATTACTCTCGATTTATGGCGTGTCCAAGGTGATTATTGATAATATTTTTGTGGAGTACTTTAAAAGCACCACCGACATATCCCGGTCGGACCGGTTTATCCGGGAAAAATTCGGCGGTTCTAAGGTGGTAAGCGTCGTCATGGAAGCGGATAACGCAGAAACACTGCTGAACCCTGCCAGTCTGTCTGCCATGGATGGCCTGAACGAATATCTGCAAACCAGGGTAGTCCTGGTGGGCAAGGCCATGGGTTTCACGGACCTGATCAAGCGGGTCAACCAGGTCTTTAACGCCGATGAAAGTCCCGGCGGTATTAAGCCCCGTACTGCGGCTGCGGTGGATGCCGGGGATGGTTTTGGTTTTGGCGCGGCTGTAGGAAACGATGATGATTTTGGTTTTGGCGGAAGTGGTGGTGATGAGGCTGATGGCAATGCCTGGGCAGCCGCAGCTTCGGGGATAACTGACCGGGTCTACACCATGGGCGAAGTTCTGGCCCTGCTGGAAGGGGCCGCAAGTTCCGGTGTTAACCGGTCTCTGGACGCCAACGATCTTATTTGGGAACTGCAAAAGCAGCTTAATTATAACGGAGCTTCCTATTACGAAATCCCGGTTATCCCCGAACGGTACGGGAAAACCCGGCCCGAAGAACTCCAGCAACTGGTGTCCAATTATCTCATCCTCCTTTCGGGCAACCTCGATTCTTACGCCAACGATGCCCTGGAACCGACGGCGATTAAAACCACCATACAGCTCCGCGCCATGGGGGAAGAGGATACGGGCCGGGTAATCCGGGAGATTAGACAATACGTCAGTGCTAATTTCCCCAAGGACATTAAGGTTACCGTGGGGGGGAGCGCCCTGGTGGAGGCTTCCCTTAACCGGCTGGTGGTCCAGTCCCAGCTTATATCGGTGGTAACATCACTCTTTCTGGTGCTCCTCATCATTGCAGTGTTCAACCGTTCCTTGGCGGCGGGGCTTATCGGTATAGTCCCCCTGACCATTTCCATCCTGATAAATTTTGCGGTGATGGGCTTTTTGGGAATCAAACTCAATATCGGTACCTCCATGGTGGCCAGCGTGTCCGTGGGCATAGGGATCGATTATACTATCCACTACATCGAAGCCTATAAACGGGAATACCGGGCAAGCGGCGGCAAGGGTGATTTTTTAAAGCGGACCTTTGCCTCCTCCGGCAAGGCGATTATGATAAACGCCGTTTCGGTGGGCCTGGGCTTTGCGGTGCTCCTCCTCTCCCAGTTCGTCATGCTGGAAGATCTGGGGCTTCTTATCGCCCTGACCATGGGTACCAGCGCCTTTGTGAGCCTTACGGTTATCCCCGTATTGCTGCTCGTCTTTAAACCAAAATTTGTACAGGGAAACCTTTAACAAAGTTTTAAGGAGTTATACAAAATGAACAGAAGGAATAACATTATTTTTGCAGTGATGCTGCTCGGAACCGCAGCCGCGGTTTTCGCCCAGTCAGGTGATGCCGCCGCCATCGTGGACAAATCCCGGAACCGCATCAGTGCAGCGACGATTTCCACCCGGTCCCGAATGGTGGTCAGCGCCAAGGACGGTTCCACCAGTAACCGTATCATCGACCAGTATTCCAAGGATGGATCCAAGGGAGAAAAGCGGGTGGTGGTGGAATTTAAACATTCCAGCAACCCTGCCAATATCATTAATACCCGGTTCCTTACTATTGAAAACACCGGTGGTAACGATGATCAGTGGATCTTCCTCCCTTCTCTGGGCAAGGTACGACGTATCGCTTCCTCGGAAGGTTCCGGAAGCTTTGTGGGAACCGATCTTTCCTATAGCGATATTTCTTCTGCTAATCGCGGCCCCGACCTTGATATCCATCGGGTTTTGAGGGAGGAAGAATACCAGGGTAAGCCCTGCTATGTGATCGAGTCCACCCCCAAAGATAGTTCTTACCAGTATTCAAAAATGATTCAGTGGATAGACAAGGCTAATTCGGTGGATTATAAAATTGAGCTTTACGATAAAAGGGGGACCCATGTTAAGACCCTGGAAATTTTGGAACTCAAGGATGTTCAGGGAAGGCTCAGCCCCATGGTCACCAAAATGAGCACCCTGACCGAGGGAAGTTCCACCACGGTTAATGTGGATCGCCTGGAATACGACAGCGCTATCCCCGAATCGGTTTTTACCCCAAGGTATCTGGAGACCGGGAGGCCCTAATGAAACGTTTCCTTTTTTCGCTTTTGGTTTTAAGCCTTGTTCTCCTTCCGGGGAAGTGGTACCTCCGCTCTGACGACGATTTTGGTTTTGGCGGTGATACCGGTTCCGGCAGCGATACTTTTTCCAATGACGGTGATGGCTTTGGCTTTGGCGGCGGGGTATCCTCCGCGCCTTCTCCCCAGGCATCTGCCCTTTCCAGTGTAAAGATAGGAGGTGAAGTATCGGCGGCACTCCTGGGCTTTACCGATGATTTTGAAACGGCGGATAAAATAAAGCAGGGCCAATTAGGGGATGTTTTTTCCGGGGCCCTTAATTTTTCTGTCTCCGGTTCCGCCGCCGATGCGGTGATCAACCTGAACCTGACCCCGTCCGCTTCCCCGTTGACCATAGACGAAGCCTATGTGCGGGCCTACTTCGGTCCGGTGAACATTGAGGGCGGTATCAGGAAGCTTAGCTGGGGTAGAGCCGACAGCTTCGGCCCCCTGGACGTGGTTAATCCCCTGGATTATACGGACCTTACCAAAATATCCGACCCCATGAGCCTAAAAATTGGGCTGCCCCTGGCACATGTTTCATGGGGTATCGGTAATTTCTCCAAACTGGAAGGGGTGTTTATCCCCGGTTTCCAAGGCCACCGCTTTGCCATGGAAGGACGTTGGGTTCCGTCGCAGATTACCGATTTGCAAGAACAGGGTATTGATCTAGAAAATCACTATCAGACAGACACCGCCTCTTTGCAGTACGCCCAAGCTGGTCTCCGGTTTACTACCACCGTAGGTTCATCGGATTTTGGGGTGCAGTATTACTACGGTAGACTTCCACGTCCCGCTCTGGATATAAAGCTTGACAGATATTTCATCAACCATGATCCCAATGATGTTTTATCCATTGACTATAACGATTACCATCAAATCGGCATTGATTTTGCCCGGGTTATCGCGGATTTTAATGTCCGGGCTGAGGCGGCGGCCAATATTACCGGGGACCTTGATGGAGACCGGGGGGATGTTTACAATCCTTCCGTTGCATGGTCCCTGGGCTTTGACCGGGATATCGGGGGGGTCAATGTGAACCTGCAAGTTACCGAGAATATACTCCTCTTCCAGGATAAAATAGGGAAGGACCCAATGGTCATTGATACTGAGGATGGAAAGGATGTGACCGCCACCAGGCTTACCCTGATCCTTTCCAAAAAGCTTTTTCGGGATAAACTTGAAATCAAGGCCGTAGGACTTTGGGACATGGAGGATAAGGCTTGTCTTATTATGCCAACCATAGCCTGGACCCAAAACGATGTGTCCATTGCATTAAGCGGCGGCATTTTTGGCGGTATCTTCGGCTTCTCTGATGATGGTGAACTGGGTCAGTACCGCGATAACCATTTTGTTAAAGCGGTACTGACGTACAGTTTCTAAAGAATTATTTTACGGTGATCAGCTCGTAAGTCCCGCTGCCCAGGCCGATTTTCTCCGCATGGGCAATCTGGACCCGCCAGTCCGTGGTAGGATGGATGTTCGTAAAGTGATCTTCGTTTTTGTTGCTGTCCTTGTGCGTGTGTTCCCGCTCAGAAAGAATACTGGTGGGAATCGCCGGGGCGGCATTGACCGCATCAATACAGGCATGGTCCAGGGCAACGGGGTCAAAGCTGGCAAAGATCCCGATATCCGGAACAACCGCAGCATCGCTTTCCCCGTGGCAGTCGCAGTAGGGTGACACCTGGTTTACCACACTGACGTGGAAATTGGGCCGCCCATGCAGTACCGCCTGGGTGAATTCGGCGATTTTGCTGTTGAGGGTATCATTACTGGTACCGCTTTCGTTTGAAATGGCATGGAAGTTACAGACCCCGATACAGCGTCCGCAGCCAACGCAAAGATTATGATCGATCTTGGCTTTTTTGTTGCTGTCAAAGGTAATGGCGTTCTGGTTACAGTATTTAGTACAGGTCTTACAGCCGGTACACGCATTCTGGTCAACCTCGGGCTTGCCATCGTTGTGCATGAGCATCTTGCCCGCCCGGCTCCCGCTTCCCATACCGATATTCTTAAGAGCCCCGCCGAAACCAGCGCCTTCGTGCCCCTTAAAGTGATTCAGGGAGACAACAATATCCGCATCCATAATTGCCCGGCCTATCTTGGCGGTCTTACAGTAGATTCCTCCGGGGATCGGAACTTCCACATCATCGGTACCCTTGAGCCCGTCGGCAATGATGTTCTGTACCCCCGTGGACAGGGGAGAATAGCCGTTCTCAAAGGCTGCGTCCATGTGGACCAGGGCATTGTTGCGCCGTCCCACATAGAGGGTATTGCAGTCTGTCAGGAACGGCTTGCCCCCCAGGGCTTTAATTCTGTCCGCCACCACCTTGGCAAAGTTGGGCCTGAGGAAGGCCAAATTTCCCGGTTCTCCAAAGTGGATCTTAATAGCCACATACTTCTGATTAAAATCAATTTGCTCAATACCGGCCTTCCGGATCAACCGATCCAATTTGTTCAGCAAACTGTCTCCGACTTTACAACGCATATCGGCAAAGTACACCTTTGATGTTCCCATTCCGATACCCCCTTTTCATGGTTTATGAAATTTTCTTCCCGCTATAATACAGGGTTCCGACGGAACCCAAAACATACCAGATATATCCGGTATGTCATGTATGCCATACTTGGAGTGATTTTTTTAAGGCGTCGTTAAAGAACTGCCAGTCGTGGGCTCCTTCCCACTCTTCATAGGTATAATCTAAATTCAATTTTTCTATCTGCTCCTTAAAGCGTAAGTTCTCTTTCCGGAGATTATCCTCAGCGCCGCATGCTGCGTATATCTTAGGCCTGACGGAGTTGGACGCAAGCTTTTCTGCAAGCTTGATAATTTCGTCACCATCGGTATAGGCCAGCTCCTCCCCAAAGGCGGTTTGGAAATCCCGGAGTATGGCCTCCGCTTCCGGGCCTCCGGTTTTTAACCAGTAGTCGGTATTTTTCCGCAGCCCATTAAGGTGTTCATCGATAAACAAACAGGCCGGGGAGATGGCCCCGCAGAATCCGTACTGTTCAGGCTTGGTAAGAGCGCATTTCAGGGCGCCGTAGCCCCCCATGGAACAGCCGATTACTGCGGTATCCTCCCGCTTGGCAGATATGTTAAACACCTTTTTGCTTATTTTGGGAAGTTCCTCGCTGACATAGGTAAAGTAATTATACCCATGCTTCATATCCGCGTAGAAGCTTCTTCCCACTGCGGGCAAGACGAATAGTACATTGTATTCCCTGGCAAAAATCTGCAATAAGGTACTATCAATCCAGGAATTCTGATCATTGTGAAGACCGTGGAGGAGATAACATACCCTATAGGCGCCTTCTTCCTGGTACTGGTCGGGGGCTAAAACACTTATCCCCGTATAGAGGTGTAAAACTTCCGAATAAACATTTCCGCGTAGTATCATTGTTTTCTCCTATTGGGCTGTTTTTCGCCCGATTTTTGCCCAAGTATCCCGGAGCCCCACCGTTTTGTTGAAAACCGGCGCTCCGCCTTTGGATACATCAGGGTCCCTCGCAAAATATCCCAGCCTTTCAAACTGGAACCGGTCCCCGGGAACCGCCTTTGCCAGGCTTTTTTCGCCATAGGCATGGGAAACAAGTTCCAGGGAATTGGGGTTGAGGTTATCCAGGAAGGTCTTTCCCGGCGCCGTTTCCATGGGCCGCTCCACAGCAAAAAGGTGGTCATAGATCCGTACCTCAATGGGAATGGCGTCCGCCGCAGAAAGCCAGTGGATGGTCCCCTTAACCTTGCGGTTGTCCGGGGCATTGCCTCCCTTGGTTTCCGGGTCGTAGGTGCAGCGCACCGCGGTGATATTCCCCGCAGCATCCTTATCAAAGCCCGTACAGGTAACGATATACCCGTAGCGCAGCCGTACCGAATTACCCGGAAAGAGCCGGAAATACTTGGGAGGCGGAACCTCCGCAAAATCGTCCTGTTCTATCCAGAGCTCCCGGGTAAAGCACAATTTCCGGGTCCCCGCTTCGGGATCCTCGGGGTTGTTCACCGCCTCAAGCTCTTCGGCCCCGGTGTCCCAGTTTTCGATAATAAGCTTGAGCGGTTTGAGTACCGCCATCACCCGGGGGGATCGCTTGTTTAGATCCTCCCTAAGACAATATTCCAAAAAGGCAATATCTACCATGCTATCGGTCTTGGCAATCCCGATTTGGGAGACAAAGCTCCGTATAGCCTCCGGAGTATAGCCCCGCCGGCGTAGTCCCGCGATGGTGGGCATCCGGGGATCGTCCCAGCCGGAAACATGGTTATCCTGGACCAGCTTGAGGAGCCAGCGTTTGGACAGCACCGTATGGGTCATATTGAGCCGGGCAAATTCGATCTGGCGGCTGGGGAACACCTCCGCTTCACTGATAAACCATTCGTAGAGGGGCCGGTGGATTTCGTATTCCAGGGAGCACAAAGAATGGGTAATCCCTTCCTTGGCGTCCGAAAGGGGGTGCTGGAAATCGTACATGGGGTAGATGCACCACTTGTTCCCGGTACGGTAATGGGTTTCCCGGCGTATCCGGTACATCACCGGGTCCCGCAGGAGCAGGTTGGGGTGGGCCATGTCGATCTTTGCACGCAGAGTCCGGGCCCCATCGGGGAATTCCCCCGCCCGCATCCGGGCAAGGAGCTCGAGGTTTTCCTCCACCGAACGATCCCGATAGGGGCTGTTCCGGCCCGGGGGGGTATTGGTGATATTGTTTTTATCCTCCACCGCCGTACCCCGGTATTCGCTCATCTCCTCGTCGGTAAGGTCGTCCACATAGGCGTGGCCCTTCTTGACGATAGTCACCGCCAGATCGTAGAGGTATTCGTAGTAGTCTGACGCGTAGTACTCCCGGTCTTCCCAGTCGTAGCCCATCCAGGAAACATCCCGCTTGATGGCCTCCACATATGAGATATCCTCTTTTTCCGGATTGGTATCGTCAAAACGGAGGTTGCATTTCCCTTTGAACCGTTCTGCCATGGAAAAGTCGATATAGAAGGCCTTACAGTGACCAATATGGAGCCAGCCGTTGGGTTCCGGGGGAAATCGAGTATGGACATAGTCAAACCGGCCGTTTTGCAGGTCTTCTTTAATGAAATCGCTGATGAAGTCCGCAGACTCTTCCGCCATAGTGAAAAACTCCTCATGAAGGCTGTGAGCTCAGAATAGTATAAAAACGATTTTATAACAATAAGTGGCCTAAAAATTTGTAAGGTAGCAGATACCTAACAGCAAAACCGCCCAAAGGCTTTCATTACAGGGGGTCCTGGCCACCGGTCCGCTGCCGGCTCCTTTTCCCTGGTTTCCGTCACATGCTGGCTTGAGGCATCCAATCCGCCCCCCGTACCACCAGAAAAGCCCCATCTGGGTATCGATCCTGAAGGCATACTCGGCAAAATCGTCCTTCTGGCTCTGGGCGCCGAAAAGCAGGTGCGCCAGCTCTTCCAGGATGACGCTGAATTCTTTCAGGGCCTTCCGGTAATCTCCCCGCTCAATTTCGGCAATAAAGCCGGGAATCCGGTCCTGAAGCTTCTCTTTCCGGGCTTCATCGGACTTATCAACCCAGGTTTTTTGAATTAAGAGGTCCAGATTATTCTGAAAATGCCCCAAAAACTGCTCCAGATCCCTGCCTGCATGCTGGGTACCAAGCAGCCGCTTATAATCGACCCCGATTCCCAGAATCTCCGCATAATTCTCCGCAGCCTTCACCGTAGGCCCCTGTACCGCCGGATTAGGCCCGGATGGAAATAGTTCCTCCGCGGTCTTCCGGTATTCCTGAGGTATGGCTTCATAGGCATGGGGGGAACAACTGTACATATCTTTCAACAATGCTGATAAATGCGAAATATGTCAAGCCAAGCTCTTTGCTCCTTTTGCGCCTGTTGAGGTAAAATTGGCCAGGATATTTGTATCGATACAGTAGGATATACCCGCATTCTCACGTTCCCTCTTGAAAGTAAGATTAATTAACCTAGTTAGCAATTCCGTATAGGATATTCCTATGGGCTCCCAAAGATAAAATGATAATGAGCCGGGGATGGTGTTGATTTCATTTACAAATATTTTATTGCTTTGCAAATCTATAAAAAAGTCTATCCTGGCTACTCCGTTGCATCCCAGGGCTTGAAATGTCTTTATGGCTAAATTCCGGATTTCCTCCCGCGTTTCCGGGGCAATATCCGCGGGGAGCCTTCTTTTAGCGCCGCTCATTCCCTTTGAGCCGTTTTTACCGCCGGAAATATATTTATCGTTATAACTTAATATATCATCGGTATTTATCGGTTCTTCACATTCCGAAGCAATCGCTAAATCCTGATCCCCCAACACGGCGCAGTTAATCTCCTTAAGATTAGTTACGGCCCGCTCAACCAGGGCAATATTGGCATACTGAAAGGTATACTCAAAGGCGCCCTTTAGTTCGTCCCTGTTAAGGGCTTTTTTTATGCCTATGCTTGACCCTAAATTAGAGGGTTTTACAATCAGGGGATATGATATGGAACCTTCAATTTGGTTAATAATAGTGTCCATGTCCTTGAAATATGCAGCGGAAAAAACACGGACGCAATCCAATACCGGGATGTCATTATATTTTAGGATCGCCTTTTGGGTATATTTTTCCATACCCGCTGCGGATGCTGCGACATCGCATCCAACGAATGGAACGGAAAGGGTTTTTAGATAACCCTGCAATGCCCCGTCTTCAACATTTGTTCCGTGAACAATCGGAAAAACAATATCAACCGAGGCATACATGCGCTTACCAAATCCCTTGGCCGGATATTTCATTAAAAGAAATTTACCATTGTCGTTAACAAATATCACCCGGTGGCTTTTTTTTAACAGCCCCGGAATATTCCGGTATTCTTCTATCTTGCCGGTGGAATCGCCGGCATACAGGGCCCCTTCTTTTGTCATATATAGGGGAATTATTTCGTACTTGGTTTTATCAAACCCATTGATTGCCTGTATCGCGGAAATAATAGAAACCTCATGTTCCACACTCTTACCACCGAATAGAACACCAACCCTTATCAACATAGTAATTACCCTCCAAATTAGTAGTTGTCAGGGAGATCGTTTTCCAGCAAAACTACTTTTTGAAATCCCTTGCTATTTATACTTTCTATTTTTCTAAAAGCCTCTTCTATGGTCCCGGCAATAAAAACCTTTTCTTCCGGATAATTCCCGGATTTAAGTCCTTCTAAAATACTACCCGTTTGTTTTGCGCCAACCAGAATAACGTAGTCACAACTTTCTGCGGCCTTTGCTCCGAATTCACGGTTACAGCTGTCCTGTAAATTCCCAAGTTCAACCATGCCGGGAGTTACCAGGATCTTAAAGCCCTCAAAGGTATTCAGCACATCAATGGCCATTTTTGCGCCGTTAATGTTTGAATTAAAGGCGTCGTCAATAATAGCCATCCCCCCCCGGTTTAGCAGCTGCAGCCTGTGGGGAACGCTTTCGAGCCGGCGGACACTCATCGCGACGGTATCGGCGTCTACTCCAAGATAATCCGCAGCCGCGATGGAACCAAGAATGTTTTCCACATTATGAACGCCGATGAGTTTTGTTTCAAAATGACATTCCCTGCCGCCGCTTAATATTACATCAAAGGCGGATCCATTATTTGATACATGAATATTTTTTGCTTCATAGTTGCATCCCCGCGGGGATATGGCGTAGGATACCCTTTTCTTGTTTGTGGCGGCATTTCGAATATAGTCACTTTCATGGTTCAGAAAAATTACGCCGTCATCAGGAAGGGCATCAGCTAATTCAAATTTAGTTTTAATAATATTTTCTATGGACTTAAATGTTTCCAGGTGCTGCGGCCCAATTGAGGTGATGATACCGTATTTTGGGTTTACAATATCGCATATTTCCTTAATTTCTCCGGTATACTTTGCCCCCATTTCACAGATGAATATTTCATGGAAGGACTTAAGGCTAGTACGTATGGTTTTAACAACCCCCATGGGGGTATTATAACTTTCGGGAGTCATGAGTACATTGTATTTCGACGATAAAATTTTATTCAAAAAATATTTTGTACTTGTTTTCCCGTAACTGCCGGTAATACCGATAACAACTAACTTGTCCATGCTTTTTAAAATTTTTTTGGCGTCATTGATATACCAGCGGTTTATGCCCTTCTCAATGGGCATATTAATGATATTTGAAAGCAAGACAATAAGGGGCGTACAGAGGACCCCCAGGGCCAAAATAATAATCTGATACGGGGCTTGCAGCGAAAAAGAAAGCAGGACCGGGATGGCTAGTATCAGAATATTTGTTACCAACATTCTCTTGACACGGCTGGTATAAACCAGGGGCTTTTTCGCTTTCCGGGGCCTGTTGAAGAAGCATTGTATTAAAAAAAGAAGGGACGATAAAATTGCGGCGGTATAAAAATCAAAGAAGGCAATACCGATAATAGGTAAAGCCAGTATATGCCGTACTATATAACCCCTGCTAAAATTTGCCTTAAGCCATTTAAGCTGGGTCCATAGTGAATAGGAATTCAACTGAAACATATGGTAATCGTAAAGGGCTGTAATGGCATAGCAAAGAATAAAAGATAGTATTACTAAGTAGTTTAGAATTACTATCATGCGGTCCTCTTAATGTTCAGAAAAGAATCAAGTACCCTTAAAAAGGTAAAACCCTGATCCAGAAAAGAATAATGGCCGGCGTTTTTAAGCGTCACAAGCCCTGCGTCCGGAATGAGCCGTTCCATTATTTTCCCATCCTTCAGGGGGGTTTCGTAATCCTGTTCGCCCCATATTAGCAGGGTAGAACAGGGTATTTCAGAGAGACGGGGGGTTAAATCCTCGTTAATCACCTTTACGAAACATTCGCGCATCCTCGGCGTGGCGTTTAGGTAGTCGGGTGAACCATGCTTTTTTCGCCATTTTTCCAAAAGCTCCGGGCAGCGCCGCCGGATGAATTCGATGGAGATACAATGCTTTATGCCCTTGTAGAAAAACAATCTGATAGTTTGTTTTACGGTTCTTTTAGGGCGTATACCCGCACTGTCCACAAGAACGATTTTGTCAATCAAGACAGGCAGGTTTTTCCTTGCCGCAAGCTTGATACTGATCCTTCCGCCAAAGGAGTGGCCAATCAGTATCACCCGGTCAATTTTAAATTCCCCCATAAAGGTAAGGACAAAATCCGCATAATCATCCAAGGACCAGGCTGCCGGAGGTTCGGCGCTTTGCCCAAACCCGGGCAAATCCAGGGCAAAAACACGGTAATACGCGGAAATACTGTCCAGAAAATACTTAAAGGATAAAAAATCGGACCCCCACCCATGCAGGAAAAGCACCGCTTCACCCTGACCGGCGCTGAAATAGTTTATCTTAATACCGTTTAAATACATATAAGTGAAGGAATTGTACTTCTTTGGCGGCGGGGGTGTCAAGAAAACGGGGAAGCTTTTAGCCTCCCCGCCCTCTTTCTTGCCACTATTCGGCTTACCAGCCGATCCCGATGGCAATGGCGATAAGCACCGCCTGGGTAAGGAGGATCAGGAGGAAAAGCGGTACCAGCCACTTCCACCAGGTGGTTACCTTGATGCCCGCGATACCTGCCATTACTACCGCGAATGCGGTGGGAAACAGGATATTGGAGAACCCATCCCCGAACTGGAAGGCGAGTACCGCCACCTGCCGGGATATGCCGAGCAGGTCAGCCAGGGGCGCCATGATGGGCATACTGGTTGCCGCCTGTCCGGAACCGGAGGGGATCAGGAAGTTGAGCAGGGTTTGAACCACCAGCATGGCTTCCCCGGCAAGCCACTTGGGCAGATAGGTAAGGGGGATGGACATGCCGTACACGATGGTGTCGATGATATGGCCCTGTTCCAAAGTAACCTTAATACCCCGGGCAAGGCCGATCATCATACAGGCCACGCAGATATCGCCGAGTCCGTTCGCGATTTTGCCGGCAAACTCATTGGGGCTCCAGCCCATGATGATGGAAATGGCGACGGCCATCAACAGGAATGTGGTGGCAATTTCCCCAAAGTACCAGCCCTGCACCTTGACCCCCCAGATAAAGATCCCGAGGGTTACAAAGAAGGCCACCAGGGACAGTTTCTGCCGTATCCCGAAGGGATGATCGGCGATGGCCTTTTCGTCCATGGTAAACTTGCTGAAGTCTTCCCCGTACACGAGGCTTTTGGTGGGGTCCTTCTGTACCTTAATGGCGTAGCGTATAATATAGATTGAGGCAACCACGAACATCGCCAGATGACAGATAACCCGGTACAAGCCGCCGGAAAGAGGCGGGAGTTCGGCGATGCTCTGGGCGACGCCAACGGTAAAGGGGTTCATCGCCGCGCCGGAAAAGCCCATGCCCACACCAACCGCAACAATCGCTAAACCCACCAGTGCGTCATAGCCCATACCGATGGCAATGCCCACGAAGATAGGGATAAAAGGCAGCGCTTCCTCAAACACCCCGATGGTGGATGACGCAAGTCCCAGCACGGCCAGGAAAATCGGGATAATCGCCAGCCGGGCATTTCCCTTGAGGACATGGAGGAGTCCTCCGATGAGGCCGTGGAAGGCCCCTGAGGCGATCAAGATGCCGACCGATGCGAAGGCGATGAACACAAAGAATACAATGTCCGCCGCATTTACGAGACCGTTGAAAATACCCATCACCGCCGCGAAGGGCCCAACCGGCGTCCGGTCAATATAGTGATAGGTACCTGGAACAACAACGGTACGCCCCGCCGCATTTTGTATGCGGTCAAATTCACCCGCCGGCAAAATCCACGAGAGAATTGCCGCAACAATAATTATCCCCGTAAGCAGGACAAAAATGTGGGGCAGCTTAAACCGCTTTTTTTCTAACTCATTTCCCATGACACTACTCCTCCTTAACTTTTATACGCCGAGCTTTAGATCCCGGCATTTAACGAACTCGTTATGAACCTTACCGCGAAAATCTGCATCATTCAGAACCTTTAAGGCAAGGGTAACCAGGGCTTCCGCGCCCCGGGTCATGGCTTCGTGGGCCGGGGGCTTCAAGGTCGCGGCGGCCAACTCTACCGTATGGAGCGCGAAAGGCTCCTTGGTGATGGCTATTAAAGGCTGAATTGCCGGACAGCGGTAACTGACATTGCCCACGTCGGTGGACCCCAGGGGCGGTGTCACCTCCGAGACGGTTTCACCCAGGTTCTTCAGGATTGCGGTCATTTCGTCTTCCAGGGAGCGTATCCGGACCATATCGGCAAAATCCGAAGACCCATGATGCCAGCTTACCTCGCAGTCCAGGGCCATGGCCGCCGCCTTGGCGCACTTTACGAACATATCGTCTACGTTTTTCAGTTTTGCCATGGAAGCGGTACGAAATTCGACCCGTATCTTTGCATAGGACGGTATTATATTGGGCGCCTTTCCCCCCTCCGAAATAATCCCATTAAAGCGGATATCCGGGGTAAAGCACTCCCGGCGGGCGTCAACCAAATCGAGGAACTTCCGCGCCGCAGCCAGGGCGGACCGTCCTTCCCAGGGCGCCGCCGCCGCATGGGCGCTGCGGCCTGAAAACTCCACATCGTAACAGCGGAGGCTCAGGGCGTCCATATCCGGCTGGGAAACCCCGCCGCCCACACTGTGCATCATCATCGCCACCGCCATATCGTCAAAAGCACCCTTCTCGGACATCCCGACCTTCGCCCCGTCCACTTCCTCGCCAGGGGTACCAATCACGTAGATCTTCCCCTTGAAGCAGTTCTTAAGCTCCAGCAGGGCCAATCCGGTCAGCACAGACAGGGAGCCGTGCAGGTTGTGGCCGCACCCATGCCCTATATCCGGCAGCGCATCGTATTCGACCATGATGGCGATATTGGGCCCCTCACCGTTATCAAGCAGGGCGCGGAAGGCCGTGGCATATCCCAGATAGGGGTATTCGACCTGATAACCGGACTTTTTTAGTATATCCACGATTTTTTTGCTGGATTCAAACTCCTGGTCCGACAACTCCGGATGGGCGGCAAGATCGTCGCTTAAGGCTTTTGCTTCGGGGAAATGCTTTTTCACTGCATCTTTCACAAGACCCGTAATTTCCTGACCCATATTATGGCTCCTGATGAAGAATATTTATGCAAAAGCGCATTCTTTTTCCATAAAAATTCTTATGATTAAGGTAATATAGACGAGTAATTTCAATCGGTCAAGCTAAATAGTATATTTATACGAAACCAGCCGGCAAAAAAACGGGCGGGACCTCCCAGCCCCGCCCGCAATGCTCTGCTTAACCTTATCTACACAACCCACTTATACTCGCCGTTGTTCTCTACCCCAAAGAAGTCTGCGTAGCTTAGCTTCCAGGGCGATTTTCCCAGCTTGTCGATCCGTATCTTGTTCTTGATCAAATGCTGCCAGAAGCCGCTGCCGCCGATCTCCCCTTGAAGGATAACCCCCGCCACCGCACCGTCACGGAGGATGAGCTTCCGGTAGTTATCCCGGTCTTCCTTAACAAGGACCTCGTCTCCCTCCTGGGGATTGATTGCCCCAACCGACAGAGTTAGAAGGTCGAAGAAGTTGACCGTATTTTTGATGGCGAACCGATCATCATAAGCCCATTTGGTACCGGTCATGTTGTAGGCGGCGTACTCCCCCTGCTTCTGGGCGTTGGGCCAGATGCCGGAAAGACCTGCGGCGTCCCCGGCGGCGTAGATACCCGGAACGCTGGTGGCAAGGTAGTCGTCCACCACCACCGCCCGTTCAGTCTTGACGCCGCTTCCTTCGAGGAAAGCTATGGCGGGGCGCACCCCAACGGCCATGACCACCATGTCGCAGGGAACGCTGTCCCCGCCCTCAAGCTCAACCGCAGTAATACTGCCCTTACCATCGCCCTTGGTACCTACTACTTTCCGGGCCAGGAGGAATTTCACCCCCTTCTCTTCAAACTTTTTCTGATAGGCACCGGCGGCGTGGGCGTCTACGTTGATGGCAAGCGCCGTGGGGGCCATTTCTATGAACGTAATCTTTTTGCCCAGCTCCAGCAGGGCATACCCTGCGTCCAGGCCCACCAAGCCCGCGCCGATGATGGCGATCTTGTCCGCCTTCTTTGCATAATCCGCTATTGCCCGGGCGTCGGAAAGGTGACGGAGGCCGAAGGCGTTCTTTGCGGTCCGCAGTTCCCCGATGGGCGGGGTCACGCTGTTTGAGCCGGTGGCGATGAGGATAGTGTCCCCGGAAGCAATTTTTTCATCCCCCGCATAGACCGTTTTACTGTCCGCATCAAGGCGGGTAAGGGTTTTCCCTTTTATCCAAGTAACATTTTTACGTTCTAAAAGATCGTCGTTAATAAAGTTGATGCTCGCCGCATCCCGCTCACCGGAGATGAACTTGTGGAGCATACACCGGGAGTAGACTTCCTCATCCTGGGAAACGATGATAATTTCATCCTGGGGCTTTTCCTTCAGAATCCTGTGGGCGGCGCTGATGCCCGCAGCGCCGGCGCCTAATATGAGATGTTTCATGCGCTTACCTCCTCAACATGGATAGCCTTCTTGGGGCAGACCCGTACGCAGTTCGGCCCCTCCGTATCATCCTTACAGAAATCACACTTGAGGATCCTCTTATGGGTGACCTTGTCGGGCTTGACGTTCCCGTAGGGACAGCTCATGACACACATAAAACAGGTTCCGCAGCGGCTTTCGTCGTACTGTACGTGACCGCTCACCGGATCCTTGCAGAGGGCCCCGGACATACAGGCGCCCACACAGTCCGGAACGGAACAGTGGCGGCAGAATATCGGAAAGTACCCGCCCTTACCGTTTGCAACAATGGTGTGCCGGGCCTCGTTTTTAGGGTCAAGAAGGTCAAGATCGTAGACGGTCCCCGGCGTTGCCCGATGGGCCTGCATACAGGCGACCGTACAGTTCTTACAGCCGTCGCATTTTTCCTGATCGATAATAATTCGTTTCATGCTCCGCCCCCTTAAATCTTTAAGGCCCTGCGTTTTTCCTGAATGATCTTCTCAAGCAGGTCCGCAGATTCTTTGGCGTCCGCATTGATGATTACCTGGCCGCCGGTGAGGGACTTCATGTCCTCTGTCAGTACCTGGGTAGCAACTTTACTGCCGGTGATGAAGGGCGGCAGTCCCAGGTGGAGGGGCAGGCCGAGGGCAAGGCCGAAGCAGCCGTCCGCCAGGGCCTGTTCTTCCAGCCACTGGGCTGCGGAAAGGACCAGGGGAAGCTGGGGTATGTCAATACCGATAGTTTCCGCAAGTTCGGTGGCCACAATCTCAAGCCGGCCTATGGCAAGGCAGGGACCAAAGTTGAGCACCGGCGGGATGCCGAGCTTTTTACAGACCGCCTTGAGTTTCGGGCCCGCAAGCTCCGCCGCTTCCGGAACCATGAGACCGCAGTTTTCGATGCCCCCGGAGGAACAGCCCGCGGTAAGAACAATAATGTCCCGGGCGATCAGTTCCTTTACCAGGGCAACGGTCAGCACATCGTGACCGCCGGCAACCAGGCTGGAACAGCCCACCACACCGGCAACACCTTTTATGTCGCCGGAAACGATCAGATCAACCAAGGGCTTCCAGTTGCCGCCGAGGAATTTCTTGAGGGATACTTCGCTTACCCCGGTAAGGTTGTTTTCGTAACCATGTTCCGGGAGCAGGTTCAGTTTTACTTTGGGCCGCCGTTCCTTGTAGGAAGCGATAATCGCGTCGATGATCTCCTCGCTGTGCTTGCCCCGTTCGGCAAACACAAACTGTTTGAGCTCCGCGTTGGCTTTTTTTGCCACATCGTCAATACAGATCTGCTTGATACTCAGGGTATCGCACACCGTTTCAATCCCCGGCAGGGTACAGTTAAATTCCGAAAGCACCGCGTCGATGGCGCCGGTGGCAAGGATAGCCTCGGAGGTATAGTTATTCCCCGCATGGCCGTTGAAGATCTCCGTGTAGTGGGCGCCCCGGAGCTGCAGGTCCTGGCCTACGCAGGTGCAGCCCACCAGCTTAAAGCCCTTGGCCCCAACGGCCTTCGCCTTGGCAACCACATCCGGGGCGATGAGCCGTTCCTGGAGATGCACAAACATGGTGTGCTGGTGGCCGGTGATCATAATATTGATGTAATCCGGATCGATAACCCGAAGGCCCACCGGGGCCATGCGGATCTCCGGCTCGCCGAGAAGCACATCGTTCAATAAGTTGGTAAGAGTAAGCCCGTAGATACCCGTGGAGATACCCAGGCGCAGGCAGTCGATCAGCATATTTACCGGGTCGGAGTTCAGGTTGGTGGAGCACTTGACCACCCCCTTAAAGACCTCGGACTTGGCGCCCCCGGGGAGTATCCCCAGTTCCTTCCATACCTTGAACCGGGGCGGGTAGGCCATCTTTTCCACCAGGTCCATCTTGACGTATTCCGGCTTGTAGAGATCCTCCAGAACCGCGTTAGCAACGTTGAGGGCCTTCTCGTGGTCATCCTTACCGCTGACGCCGAAGGTTTTGCAGAGCCGTTCCAGGGCGCCTAATCCCTTGAGCTTCCCCTTTTCCAGGGCGGTGTTTTTCAGGTTAAGGGCGGTGTTTTCCACCACATGGATATAACAGCCGGACCCCGCGGCTACCGCCCGCAGCAGGTTCCGGGTTACCATAACATCCGCAGTGGCCCCGCAGATACCCCGGGGGGATTCCGGCGTTATCCGGCAGGGACCGTTGGCGCAGAGCCTACAGCACACCCCCTGCAGGCCGAAACCGCATTTGGTTTCCTGGCTTTCCACCCGGTGGTGGGAAGTCTCCATCGGCAGCTTGGCGATAAAACCTTCCAGGGGTTTATCCGCGCTGGCACAGGTTGAGCACCCGTAGCAACTCTCATTCATAGCACACTCTCCTCAAAATGGTTTAATAAAAATCACTATGCCCCGCCGCGAACGGGGTATCATACAATTTCAGCTGGACTTTTTTCCTATAATTTGGTGATAAACACTATTATAAGTATAATGATACCGGATAAAATTGCCAAGATAAATTCTTATTTTATCGATAAATTTTAATCGAATCCGAACCAGTGACAGATAAAAGATTCCCAAAGAGCATAAAACAAAAAAGGCCGCCCTTTCGGACGGCCTTCATCTCCCTAGGTTTTATACCCAAGTCTTTTCTTAATAATCCATTCCACCCATGCCGCCCATTCCTCCGGGGGGCATCGCGGGGGCTTCCTTCTTCTCGGGAAGGTCCGTGATGGCGCACTCGGTAGTGAGGAGCAGGCTGGCGATGGAGGCAGCATTCTGCAGGGCAGAGCGGGTAACCTTGGCGGGGTCGATGATTCCGGCCTTGACCATGTCTACCCATTCCATCTTGGCGGCGTCAAAGCCGATACCCTTCTTTTCGGTCTTGGCTTTGTCGGCGATTACTGCGCCGTCTAAGCCGGCATTTTCGGCGATTTGGCGAATCGGTTCCTCCAGGGCGCGCTTTACAATCTTAAAGCCCACCTTCTCGTCGTCGGTAAGACCCGTGGTGTCCGCCTTGTCCAGGGCAATAGCGGCCTGGATCAATGCCAGCTCGCCGCCGGGGACGATGCCTTCCTCAATGGCCGCACGGGTGGCGCTCAGAGCGTCCTCTACCCGGTGCTTTTTCTCTTTCAGCTCCACCTCGGTGGCGGCGCCTACGTTGATTACCGCCACACCACCGGCGAGCTTGGCCAGCCGTTCCTGGAGCTTTTCCCGGTCGTAGTCGGAGGTGGTATCTTCGATCTGGGCCTTGATCTGGGCGATCCGGTCCTGGATTTCCTTGGCTTTTCCGGCACCGTTGATCACCGTGGTGTTGTCCTTGTCGATCTTTACGGTTTTAGCCTTACCAAGCTGAGAAATATCAGTGTTTTCAAGCTTGAGCCCCAGTTCTTCGGAAATAACTTCGCCGCCCGTGAGGATGGCAATGTCTTCCAGCATGGCCTTGCGGCGATCCCCGAAACCGGGGGCCTTGACCGCACAGGTCCGGAGGGTGCCCCGGAGGCTGTTCACTACCAGGGTGGAGAGGGCTTCGCCATCCACATCTTCCGCAATGATGAGCAGAGGCTTGCCGCTCTGGGCTATCTTCTCTAGCAGGGGAAGGAGGTCCTTCATGGAAGAGATTTTCTTGTCGTGGATGAGGATATACACATCTTCGTATACGCTGGTCATGGTGTCCCGGTCGGTAACGAAGTAGGCGGAGATATAACCCCGATCAAACTGCATACCTTCCACAAACTCGATGGTGGTGTCCATGGTCTTGGATTCCTCCACGGTAATGACCCCGTCTTTCCCGACCTTTTCCATGGCGTCGGCGATGGTATTGCCGATTTCACTGTCGTTGTTGGCGGAAACCGAAGCGACATGGGAAATTTCTTCCTTGTCCTTGATCTCCTTGGAATTCTTCCTGATTTCGTCTACGGCAATCTCAACCGCCTTGTCGATGCCCCGTTTCAGTTCGATGGGGGTCATCCCGGCGGCTACGGACTTAAGGCCTTCCTTTACCAGGGAGTAGGCCAGGACCGTGGCGGTGGTGGTACCGTCGCCGGCCACATCGTTGGTCTTTGTGGCCACTTCTTTGAGGAGCTGGGCTCCCATGTTTTCGTAGGGGTCCGCAAGCTCCACTTCCTTTGCCACGGAAACGCCGTCCTTGGTGACCGTGGGGGCGCCGAATTTCTTGTCCAGGAGGACATTCCGTCCCTTGGGACCAAGGGTGACCTTAACGGCCTTTGAAATCTGCTCAACCCCGGCAAGCAGTCTGCGCCGGGCTTCTTCGTTGAACAACAACTGTTTCGCCATGATTCTTTTCTCCTCTTTAATTACCGGACAAAAAACCGGTATAATCTGAAATGGATTAATGGTCTACATAAAGATGAGACCTGTGTTTAAAATACTAAAAATAGGGATTAACGGCAATAGAAAAAATGGAATTTGGTAAAAAGAGGGGATTTTTAATACTGAAAAAAGATAAAATTTTATAAAAATGGCATTTAATGAAAAAGACTGGTAAATAATTTGACAGAGGGGAGAAACGAGAGTAGAATTGGGGCGCGAATTATTTTCATACGAGATAACTGGAGGAGTTTATAAAAATGAGTGGAACCATGAAAGTGGCTATAATGACCGGCATCGGCAAAATGGATTTTGTACAAAGACCTATTCCTGTGCAGAAAAGCCATGAGGTGCTGGTGAAGGTAGAATATGTCGGGATTTGCGGCAGCGATTTGCACTATTATGAGGCGGGGGGGATAGGTAAAAACAGAGTTAAGCCTCCTTTTGTCCTTGGACACGAATCCGGCGGCGTGGTGGTGGAAGTCGGCGCCGATGTAAAAACCTTGAAGCCCGGGGATCGGGTCGCCCTTGAGCCGGGTATTGGCTGCGGGCATTGCGAATTCTGTACCACCGGCCGGTATCACCTTTGTCCGGATGTCATATTCTTTGCCACCCCACCGATTGACGGCGTTTTCCAGGAATACGTGGCCCATCCGGCCTCTTTGTGTTTTAAGATCCCCGAAAATATGGACACCATGGAAGCGGCCCTGATTGAGCCTCTGGCGGTGGGGTTTCATGCGGCAAACCGGGGGGAGGCCCATATCGGGCAGACCGCGGTGGTTTTCGGCTCCGGTTGTATCGGGCTTGTGTCCATGATGGCCCTGCGGGCTGAAGGCGTTTCCCGTGTTTATGTGGTGGATATAATGGAAAAAAGGCTCGAAAAAGCCCTGGAACTTGGCGCCACGGGGGTTATTAACGCAAAAAAGGAAGATGTTCTCGAGGCGGCGCGTAAATTGACCGGCGGCGCAGGTTTTGATTTGGCGGTGGAGACGGCGGGAACGGAAATAACCACACGGCAGGCCATTGAGGTGGCCAAAAAGGGTTCCAATGTCGTATTGGTGGGGTATTCTGCCACGGGCGAAGTAACCCTGCCCATCAGCCTTGCCCTGGACAAGGAATTAACCTTTAAAACTATCTTCCGGTATCATCATGTGTATCCCATGGCCATTGACGCTGTTTCTTCGGGAAAGGTCAACCTTAAGGGGGTGGTGACCAATGTGTTTGAATTTGATGATATTCAAAACGCCATGGATAGCAGCGTCCATGATAAAGCCAACATTGTTAAAGGTGTAATAAGAGTCAGTAAGTAGGATTGTCATTAAAGGAGTTAAAATTATGGAAAAATTACGGTTCGGGGTGCTTGGGACATCCGGTCATTATGAGCTTCGGGTGGCAACCCCGCTTAAGTCGTCTTTGTTGGTGGAGCCCTATGCCATAGCATCCAGAAATAAGGAAAAAGCCAAGGCCTATGCAAAAAAATGGGATTTTTCCGAGGTCTATGGGTCCTACGAAGACCTGTTGGCGGATCCTAAGGTAGATTTTGTCTATATACCCCTGCCGAATCATCTTCACGTGCAATATATCAAGAAAGCCGCCGATGCTGGAAAGCCCATTCTCTGTGAAAAGCCCCTGGGACTCAACGCCAAAGAAGCTGTTGAAGCGGCCGAATATTGTAAGAAAAAAGGGGTTCCCCTAATGGAAGCCTTTATGTACCGTTTCCACCCCCAATGGCAGCGGGCTGCGGAACTGGTGAAATGCGGCGAAATAGGAACGGTTATAGCCACCAACGGGTTGTTTTCGTATGACCTTAAGGATGGCAGTAACATCCGTAATATTGCCGCAGCGGGAGGGGGCGCCATTCTTGATATAGGCTGCTATACCGTATCCAGCGCCAGGCTGCTTATGGGCGCCGAACCGGAACGGGTCGTTGGGACCTTTGTATGGGACCCGGTGTTTAAGACCGATATTTTAGGTTCCGCCATTCTTGATTTTGGTAATGGACGCAGCTCCACCTTTACCGTGGGAACCCAGTTATATCCCTATCAGCGGGTTACCGCCGTAGGTGCAGGCGGTGCTCTTTCCATAAAGGTACCCTTTAATATGTTTGGGGATGTTCCCGGAGAGATAACTGTTATCAATGGTGTAGGTGAACGGATCATTGAAACTGAAATAATCGATCAGTATCTTTTGGAATTCGATGGATTCGCCGAATCGATTATCAATAAAACCGATGTACCCACTCCTGTTTGTGATGCAATTGCCAATATGGCTGTTTTGGATGCCCTCTTTGCCTCGGCGAAATCGGGTAAATGGGAACCGGTGACAAAATATTAGACGGGAGATGATAGTTTATGCATCTTTGTATTTACACCGATGGTGGTTGTTCCGGTAATCCCGGGCCCGGAGGATGGGCTTATGTGATTATCGGATCCGAAGAAAAGGGAAAGAAAAAGCCTAAGGTATCGCGGATGATACCGGGAGAACTATTCCCCCGGGAGGGTTCCGGGGAGCTGATCCGTGAAAAATGGGGAGCTGAGCGGAATACCACTAATAACCGGATGGAGCTTTACGCCGCCGTGGCTGCCCTGGAAGCCCTGACTAAGCTGGACCTTTCCCCGGAGACGGTAACGGTTTATACCGATTCCCAGTATGTTCAGAAGGGTATGACCGAGTGGATCAAAAGCTGGAAACAGAACGGCTGGCGAACCAGCGATAGAAAACCCGTTAAAAACCAGGAGCTTTGGCTCCGCTTGGATGAACTGGCCCCGAACTTCGCCGTTAAATGGCAATGGGTCCGGGGCCACGCGGGTAACGAGTTCAACGAACGCTGCGACCAAATGACCCAGGAAGCAATAGCGAGCCTGAAGAAGAGGCGGTAAGGGGATAGGGTTTCCCCCTCTATTCCCTTTTATCTTCTTCTAAAGCGGCGGTTAAAAGTTCCAGGAGTTTAGCCGCCTCTTCCTTAGAAAGGGTGATTCCTTTTCCCATTTTCTCGTGGTCCGGGGCCCAATCCCGTATATCCAGTTTGGGACTCCTTCCGTTCCATGACACCAGATTCAGCTCCTTTTTCCATCCGTTCCTTTCTTCCGAAAGGGTACCGTAATTTTTATGAATATCGTGGGTAATATCCGGCATAAAAAACGCATCCTTTTAATTATTTTTGGTAATATCAATATATAAGCGTTTTCCCCTTAAGGCAAAGGTTTTTAATGGGAGAAATGACAAAAGTAATGGAATATCTTGCTGTTAATTCTAAAACGACTTACACTTAATGAATGAAAATGAATACTGTTTTTGCGGGATTTTTTGTTTCCCTGTTGGTCATATCCTGTGGGAGTCAGCCGACTGTTGTAGACCCCCCCCAGGATCAGAGGGAGCCTTTAAAGGGCGTTGAAATTGATTACGACCGGGAACCCCCGGATCAGGCGGCGCTTGAGGCTCTCCGGAGTGCCCTAAGCCGGGTGGAGTTGTCCAGAAAACAGGCTCTGGATATTGACGCTCCCGGTTACTTCCCTCCGGAATGGGAAGCTGCGGAGGGGCAATACGCCTCCGCTAAGGGAAATGCAAAAGATGGGACCCTGGGGGATGTGAAAAATACGATAGCCCTCTACGAAGCTGCGGCGGAGAGCTACGATACTGCAGCCCGCCGGTGCCTGCCCCTTTATTACCAGGATCTGTCGGAGGAGATACTCCAGGCCAGAAGCGAGGCGATTGACGCCGGAATCAGGGGCCTTTCCCCCGACCGGCTTGAAGCTGCGGATCTGCTTATCGATGAAGCCCTGGCGTTCTACGAAGCAGGGGAGTCGGCAAATGCCGGTGCGGAAAATTACTATGCCGCGGCGGAATTGGCCTTTGGCGCCCTGGACAGGTACTATGCCTTGAGTATGGGTATCCGCGCCTATAGGATTAGGGAAGAAATTGAGGAACGGGACTTTGCGCAGTACGATTCGGGCAATTACGATCGGGCTGATGGGTCCATGCGCAATGGTCTCGCCGCCTATGACAGCGGGGATACGGAAAAGGCGGTGGGCGAGGCGGAAGAGGCCTTCCTCCGGTATACGCTGGTAATTAACAAAGGGTGGCTTAGCTTTGCCGGAGACCTGCAAGTATCCGCTGAGACAGCGCGCCGAAAGGCCTTAAACGCCAAGGCCAATGTGGCGGTCAGACAGGAATTCAGCGATGCCGATGGGGTTTATACCCGGGGAACTGTCGCCTATAATGACCAGGATTATGCCGGGGCTTCGGAACATTTCTCCCAGGTAATTCCCCTGTTTCTCACCGCTGCAAGAAATGCCGAGCTAAAGCGGGTAGTGGCTGAGGATGCTATCTCGACAGCCGAAACCAGGATAAGCAAAAGTGAAGAAACTGCGCGGGAAGCGGAGATTGTTTTACAGGGAGGAGTGCAATGAAACGGGGCGTGTTAATTTTATTAATTCTCTTTGCCTGTGGACTTTCAACGGTTTTTTCGCAGGAAGCTCCTGCGGATGTACGGAATAACCGGTACTATCTGGAGAGTGTGCGCCTTACCAAGCTGGCCCAGGAAAGTTACAGCTACGGTGATTACGACACCTCCGCCAATTATGCCGACGAAGCGCTCAGGTATGCCCAGCTATCGGATGAATATGTGGCGCTGCAGTTGAAAATAAAAGAGACCGATGATGCCATCGCCGCCGCGAAGATCCGTATTGACTGGGCGGTTTCGGTTGACGCTCCCCGGACATATCCGGAGGAATACGGAAAGTCGGAACAGGCTTATAACGAGGCGATTTCCTTCCGGGGTGAAGAATCCTGGGACGAGGCTATCGCCGCAGCCCGGCGGGTAATTGATTTCCTGGCCTATATTACCGGCCCTATACCGGCGCCCGCAGTTGTAATCGTTCCTGCGCCGGATCCCGCTCCGCCCGGAAAATCGGTATTACCCGCCCGGTATACGGTCCGCCCTTGGGCCAGTTCCAAGGACTGTCTCTGGAATATCGCCGGACGTTCCTGGGCTTACGGGGATCCCCATAAATGGCGGCTGATCTACAATGCGAATAAGGCAAAATTTCCTACCCCGGATAATCCCAACATCATAGAGCCGGGGATGGTTCTGGATATTCCCAGCGCTCAGGGTGAAAGCCGGGAAGGACTCTGGGACGCAGACAAAACCTACGAGTCTATTCGGTAGCCTGTAAATAGAGGCTGTATGCCGAGGCCATGAGGGCGTGTACATAGGGTGGACGCCCCAGGCCTTGGAATACTTCCCGGATCGGTACCAATTCTATGTCCACATATTCATCGTCATCCAAGTCCTGTGTGTCCAGGGCTCGTAAATCTTCGGCCAAAAAGAAATGAACATGGTTGGCCATAATTGCCGGGTTGGGGCTGAATACCCCGATTTTCCGGATTTTCCCCGGTGTATAGGCGGTTTCTTCCCGCATTTCCCGGGCTGCCGCTTCCAGTGCATCTTCCCCGGGCTCAAAAACTCCACCGGGAAATTCCAGGCTTAGTTCCTGGGAACCGTGGCGCCATTGGCGGACCATCACAAATTCCTTCCCCCGCTCTGTTTCAATTACCGGTACCACGATAGCCCAGTCCGGGGCGTCGATAACTGTAAAAACCCGGGACTCTCCCTCCGGTGATTTGCAGGTGGTGTCCCGGATCGACAAAACCCGGGAGCGGTAGACCTCTCGCCGGGATTCTTCGTGCCAGATAAGGTGGGCCGCTGATTCATGGTTGTTGCTCATGGGGATATGGTATATTTTTAGGGGTTTTTCGTATATGGCTTCGGACTTAGTAGTCGGATCGCAGTTTGCGGGAATACACCCGGTATGGTATACTAAATTTTAACGGAGCGAGGCAAAATGGTGGGAACCGTGTATGAAGAAATCATCAGGTGGGGCGTATTTTGTAACGTATCGGGCGCAGGGGGATTTTCCGGTTAGTTTTGACAATTCCCCGCTAAGGTCTTATGCTTTGTACATACGGTATAAAGCCGAGGAGGATTTTATGGCAATCATTACAATTTCACGTCAGTTGGCATCTCTTGGTGATGAAACCGCTAACGAATTGGCAAAACTACTGGATTACCGTTTTGTGGATAAGCTTAGCCTGGAGGAGCGGATAAAGTCCTACGGCGTTGAGGGGCGTAAGCTCGAAAAATACGATGAACGGAAGCCGTCATTTTTTGCGTCCCTTTCCCAGGATAGGGATGATTATCTGCATTATCTAAAAACCGCCATGCTTACCGAAGCCGGAGAGGGGAGCTGTGTTTTTATTGGCCGGGGCGCCACGGCGGTTTTTAAGCGTATTCCCGGGGTTCTTTCGGTGTTCCTGGTTGCCCCTATGGATATACGCTGTGAACGGGTAAAAAGCTATTTTCATTGTGACGATAAGCGGGCCCGGCAGATTATTGACCAGAGCGATCACGACCGGATTGGGTTCCATCGGTACTTCTTCGATATCGACTGGGAGGATCCTTCGAACTACCACATTACCCTGAACACGGGTAACCTGCACCCGGCCCTGGCGGCCGGGATCATCAAAGAACTGCGGGATCGGGCGCTTGCTTCCGATACGGAATCCCAAAGTGTAGCCCGGCTCAAAGAAATGACCCTTGGGCAGCAGATTATCCACCACGTTTTGTATGAAAAGGAACTGCCCATCCATTTCCTGGAAGCGGTGGTTTCCGGCGGGAATGTGGTCCTTTACGGGGTCGCGAATTCCCAGACCCTTGTGGAAGCCGCAGTTTCCGCTGCTAAGGAATTCGCCGGGGTTGCGGGAGTTCAGACGGAGATCCAGGTAGTTCAAGAATACAGCGTAATGCCCTAATTTTTTTTAAAAGATCTAAAGCAAAATGTACGGGAGCCCCCTAATACGGTTAGGAGGCTCTTATGTTACGGTTGTTTCTTTGTATACTCCCGGCGCTGATTATCGGGGGTTGTAGTTTGTCGGCGGGGGTGGAGGACCATGGTTCGCCCCAGGGAAGTTTACGGATAGTCACCTGGAATGTGCAGGCCCTTTTTGACGGGAGTCAAACCGGGACCGAGTATAGTGAATATCTTAATGAGGCCGGCTGGGCGGAGGATAAATTTTCCGCCCGGGTAAACGCCATTGCCCAGGCCATAGGCCGGATAGCCGACGGGGTTCCGGACATCATAGCCCTGGAGGAGATTGAAAACTCCCCGTGTTTGGAGGCTATCGCCCAAAGCGATCTTTCAAAGTACGGCTATGGGTATACCTTTTTTTCCAAGAACAAGGGAGCGTCCCTGGGAATTGGGGTATTAAGCCGTATCCCCTTTACGGAGACCCGGGTCCATGGCATGGTCTGGGACCAGGAGACCGCCCCGAGACCGGTATTGGAACTCTGGCTGAGGCCGGAGGATACTCCTCTGGTCCTCTTTGTCTGCCACTGGAAATCCAAGCTTGGCGGGGACGACAACACCGAAACCCTGCGCCGGGCTTCTGCCCGGGTTATCCTTAGGAGGATCCGGGAGATACGGGCGGAGTACCCTAATGTACCCGCCGTAATCATGGGGGACCTGAACGAAAACTACGATGAGTTTTACCGCCGGGACAGAAAGATACTCAGCGCCCTGCTGCCGGATGATCCGGATGCTGCGGATTTCATCCGTGCGGATTTCATCCCTGCAGATTACATCGGTACAGGAACGGGGAATGGGGAAAATTTTTTAATTCTGAGCAGTGAAAAACCACCGGCGGCATCCTACGTTGATTCGTCCATACCGGCCTTCTATTCACCCTGGGGACAGGAATTGCAGAAGGGTTCTTATTATTATAAGAACGACTGGGAAACTATCGATCATTTCCTGCTATCGGAACAGTTCTTTGATCGGGCGGGATGGGACTTTAGTTCCTGCCGGGTTCTGGATCAGGAGCCCTTTGTTAACGCCAAGGGAATCCCCGATACCTATAGCCCCCGTACCGGCCAGGGCTTGAGCGATCATCTCCCCCTGATGCTGGTGCTGACTAATTATTGACAGGTCAAGTATTGACCTCTATCATGAGTCGTGCGTAATAAATTGACCAACGAGCTGGCGGTCTGCGGGTTGAACGCCGTGAAAGCCCTGGGGGAGACCCATCCTGAACGGATCAACCGGTTCTTCCTCCGGGAAGACCGGCTGCCCTTGTTTACCAAGCTCTGCAAAAACCTGGCTGAATGGAAGCGGCCCTACAAGATCTGCGACGATGAAGAGCTGGAACGGGTTTGCAAGAGTAACCGCCACCAGGGTGTGGCGGCCATGATTGACGAGCCCCTGGTGGAGGGCCTTAGTCAGGAGGATCTTGATACCTGGGCCCGGGAAGGGAAGACGGGGCTTCTCCTCTCTGCCGTGGGCAACGACCACAACCTGGGAGCCATAGTCCGTTCCGCAGCTTTTTTCGATGTGTCCTACGTGGTGCTCTCCGACGCCGATGAGGCTGCCCAGCTTACCACCAGCGCCTACCGGGTTGCGGAAGGCGGTATGGAACATGTGGAGTTCCGGAAACTGAAAAATACACCAGGCTTCCTGAAAAGCGCCGCTAAATCGCTGCTTATTATCGGGGCGGACCATAGGGCGCGGCTTCGGATACGGGACCTGAAGGCCGTTGTTGGGGAGCATGGTGTCGGGCGTCCCGGGATTGCTCTGGTGATGGGTAATGAGGAAACCGGCCTTTCCCCGGAGATAAAGGAACACTGTACCAGCCTGGTGCGTATCCCCGGAAGCGGCGTCATGGAAAGTCTCAATGTGGCCCAGGCGGCAACCCTTTTCCTCCACGAAATCTATGAGCTCTGAACAAGATTCTGAACTAGCAACCTTTTTGCGGCTCCTTCGGGGCTTGCCGGGGGAACTCGCCCTGAAAATGCCGGTCCTACGGGATATCGCGGATCTGAGCGGAAACGGCGGCAGGAAAGATGGGGCTGCCGCAGATCCGGGAATAATCAGGCGGCGGCTTGACCGGCGATACGCCCGTATCGGTGTGGTCTACGGGGAACTGAGCAAACTGGATTTTAAGAAGGCAAAGCCCGGGACCGGTCTTGAGGATCTGGTCTTTGCACAGACCGATTTTGCGGTTTACCAAAAAATCAGCAGAGAAGATTTTAACATCTTCTTTGACGAAGGGCTGGATGACTTTGAGGATTCCTTCTATAAAAACAGTTTTACCATGGATCGCGCTGCGGTGCGGAAAGCTATTTTCCATTGGTATAAGCCGGAGGGGGAACACTATTCCTGTGCTGCAAACAGCGCGGAGAACCCCCTGCTCCTGGGGATCATGCGTACCCTGCATACCGCCCTGAATTTTGTCCCCCTGATACAAACGGAGGAGACCCTGAAGGAATGTGAGATCCTGATGCGTTTAGCCTTGGGGGAGGATGCCCTTGCGGGGCTGACCAAAAATTTCTCCGCCCTCTATTTTGGGCTGCTCCGCAGTCTCGACAAGGTTACGGTGATCCACCCGGACGGCATGAACACCGCCCTGTCCTTTCATACGGGCGAAACTCCGCCTGCGCTGTACGGAACATTTCACCCCTCCAACAAAGCCCACACTATTCGGCTGACTTAGGACCAGTAGGTCCTACCGGTCCTTAGATGGGGATGCTGAACTCGTTGGTAAAGAGGGTATCGCTCTGGAAATTGTTTATCATAAGCACCGGTTGATGGGTCGCGTCCAGGGTATCCCGCCAGAGGGCGCCCTCGGGGTCCACATGGCTGCGATGGGAAATTACCACCTTGGTAGGGAGGTGCACAAATTCATTGTTCACCAGACCGATGATGAGCTTCGTTTTTCCCGCCATGGCCGCATGGGCCGCAGCATTACCGAGCCGTTCGCAGTAAATCGAGTCGCTGGGCGCGGCAGGAGCGGAACGGATCATATAACTGGGATCGATGTACTTTAGGTTGGTCTCAATTTTTTTGTCATCAAAGTACTTTTGGATCCGGTCCCGCATATAGGTACCCACGTCGACCATCTTAACATTGCCGCCGGCATCGGTTTTTACTTCTTTTATCAGCTGATCCTGCAGGGCCCCTTCGGCAACAATTACTACCGCATGGTGCCGTTTGCTCAGCCGTTCCTCCAGGTGGTGGAAGAAGCCGTTGGGTCCTTCCAGATCGAAGGGTACCTCGGGGATGAGCACAAAGTTTACCTCGTGGCTGGCCAGGGCAGTATGGGCGGCGATAAATCCCGATTCCCGCCCCATTACTTTTACTAAGCCTATGCCGTTGATCTGGGAGTTGGCTTCCATGTGGGCAGCGGTTACAACTTCTACTGCCTTTGCAACGGCGGTGTCAAAACCAAAGGACCGTTCTATAAAGGCGAAATCGTTATCCACCGTCTTGGGGATACCCACGGTGGCGATCTTCAACCCCCGCCTCTCTATTTCGTTGGCAATGTCCAGGGAACCCCGCTGGGTCCCATCACCGCCGATGGTAAAGAGTATATTCATATTGAGCTGTTCAATGGCATCTACGATTTTAACGACCTCTTTACCGCCGCCCCGGGCGCTTCCCAGGAAAGTGCCACCCAGCTTATGGATATCATCCACTTCTTTCAGAGTAAGTGGCATGATATCAAACTTATATTCCGGCAGGAAACCCTTGTATCCGTAACGAATTCCCGAAACCCGGGTTACCCCGTACCGGGAAAGGCAGCGGACTATGGCCCGAATTACGTCGTTAATCCCCGGACAGAGACCTCCGCAGCTTACTATTCCTGCATGTACATGGTGGGGGGAAAAATAGATCATTTCCCGGGGGCCGGCGCATTCAACAACCTGGCTGCGTTTGATTGTAGCCTGTTCGCCCAGTTTTATCTGGGGTTTGAGAAGGACAAATTCGTCATCCGTGACATAGTTCGCGATCATATCGCCTAAGGTCTTTGACATGGCGATAGGCGAATGGACATTACGACTTCCTAATTCTTCAATAGTAAAATCGAAATTCTCGTTTTCACTCATAGCTGCCCCCTGTTTTCAATGAATATAATACTATAATACTCCTTATATAAGACCCTTTCAATGGGATAAAAAAAAAGGTATATTCTAAATAGCAAATATGGTAAATTTATGCTATATTATTACTATGCTATTAATAGGAGAACAGTATGCTTGAAGAACAGGTTAAAATCGCCCTGGATAATGTCCGCCCTTCCCTGCAGAACGATGGGGGAGATGTGGAATTTGTGTCCCTTTCAGACGATGGGATCGTGTCCCTTAAACTGACCGGCGCCTGCGGCACCTGCCCCATGGCTCAGATGACCCTTAAAATGGGGATTGAAAACTACCTGAAGAAGGAAGTTCCCGAAGTTAAGGCGGTTGTTGGGGTCTAAAAGCCCTATGGGTCCGAAAAAGCCGGGTTTCCTCCCCGTAAACCTCCGTGAAATGGGGGAGCGGGGTTGGGAATCCTGTGATTTTATCTTTGTTTCCGGCGACGCCTATGTGGATCATCCCTCGTTTGCCGCTGCGCTGATCTCCCGTTTTCTTGAAGCCCAGGGCTTCCGGGTTGGGGTTTTGCCCCAGCCTGACTGGAAAAATCCTCAATCCTACACTGTTTTAGGCCGTCCTCGCCTCGCCTTCCTGGTTGGAGCCGGTAACATGGATTCCATGGTTGCCCACTATACTGCCGCCCGGAAGCCCCGTTCGGAGGATGCCTATTCCCCCGGGGGCAAAGCGGGGTTTCGGCCTGACCGGGCAACTTTAAAATACGTTGAGGGTATCAGGGCGGCCTATAAGGACATACCGGTTATCATCGGCGGTATTGAAGCGGGGCTCCGCCGGTTTGCCCACTACGACTACTGGTCCGATACGGTACGCCGTTCGATTCTGCTGGATTCCAAGGCGGATATCCTGGTTTACGGCATGGGGGAGCGGCCCATCCTGGAAATAGCCCGCCGCCTGGGGAAGGGGGAACCGGTCTCGGCTATCCGGGATATCCGGGGTACCTGCGTCCGTTCCCAGGGTCTGCCGCCGGAACTTTCCACCGGGGCGCTCCGGCTGCCGGACTACGAAGCGGTGAAGGCCGGCGATCCCGCCTCCCTGCGAGCCTATGCGGAACACTTCATGCTCCAGAAGCTGCATGCCGATCCCGGGATCGCTAAGCCCTTGGCGGAACGGTCCGACGGGGACCGCTGGGTCCTCCAGAACCCCCCGGCCGTCCCCTTGGAAACTACGGAACTGGATCGGATCTACGAGCTCCCCTATATGCGCCGGGCCCATCCCATGTACGATGCTGCCGGCGGTGTTCCGGCTTTACAGGAAGTGTGTTTTTCCCTGGTTTCCAACCGGGGGTGTTTCGGCGGCTGTTCATTCTGCGCCATCACCTTCCACCAGGGCCGGGCGCTTACCAGCCGGAGCCCGGAGAGTCTGGTCCGGGAAGCGGAAACCCTGACTCACCATGCGGACTTTAAGGGTTATATCCACGATGTGGGCGGTCCCACCGCTAATTTTTACGGCGCTTCCTGCCCCCGCCAAGCCAAGGGCGGCTTCTGCCCGGAAAAGGAATGTCTCTACCCCAAGCCTTGTCCGCAGCTCAAGGTGAACCACCGGCCCTACATGGAAACCCTCAATGCGCTGCGAAACATCGGATCAATCAAAAAAGTCTTTATCCGATCCGGCATCCGTTTTGATTATATGGAACTGGATAAACAGCACGGCAGGGAATTCCTGGAAACCCTCTGCCAACACCATATAAGCGGCCAACTCAAAGTTGCCCCGGAGCATATCTCCGCACCGGTCCTTGCAGCCATGGGTAAGGGCGATCATGGGACCTACGAAAAGTTCCGCAGGGATTATACGGAAATGAATTCGCGGCTGGAACTCAAGCAGTATCTTATTCCCTATTTTATTTCCAGCCATCCCGGATCAACCCTGAAGGACGCCATAGAGTTGGCGCTATATATGAAGAAGAGCCGCTTTGTTCCGGACCAGGTACAGGATTTTTACCCAAGCCCGGGAACCATGGCCACGGTGATGTACCGTACCGGTCTGGACCCCCGGACCATGGAGGATATGTATGTGCCCAGGGGGGAACGAGAGAAACGGCTCCAGCGGAGCCTCCTGCAGTTTAACCACCCTGATAAGAAGGCCCTGGTGATTGAGGCGCTGCGGACTGCGGGACGGGCGGATCTTATTGGTATCCTTTTAACCTGATCGCCCGGGATATTTCATTTGTTCTGCTTAGAATACTTACAAAAAATGGTTTTACTATATATCTAAAATTCTGCGCATTCACCTTCATCCCCTTTGCCTTCAGGGCGGTTTTGATTTGCTCAAAGTCCCGGCGTAAAACAGGAATAAAGGCAAGGCTTATGGACACCATAAGGGATATATCTTTTCCGTCAATGTTAAATATCTTTAAAGGCTTGCTGAGGGTTTCGATTGTCCTGCAAAGATCGTTGGTGTTTACAACTTTTTTATAACACTGGGTAATGTTGCAAATTAAAATTAAACGGGCGCTTAGATAAAGTGCATGCTGCACAAATCCTAAAATAAAATTAAAAGACGCCGCTAAAAGGATGAAGGGCAAAAAAGAAAGAATGTATTTTACTGCGGCAAGGGGCCTTAGGCGGCAAAGGAACATCGCCGCAATATTGATTAAAAGAAAAACCGCAATAAAGGGCCATTCAAAAAAGAAAATACCTATGGTATAGACAAATATTGATAAAAACTTTACAGCGTTAAACATCGCTTCCTCCGGATGCGCCACTTCCTCTGGAAGCGCCTTTTATATATGCATAAATGTTATCCGCCACGTCATCCACGGACCATTTTTTTACAAAAATGTCTATGCCCTTTTGTTTCAATATATGGAGGAGGTCCATTATCAGGGGTATCTCCAGACCGAAGGACTTCATTTTTTCTATGTTGTCAAAGAGTTCCTGTTTTTTAATCTCGGCCTTAATACTGCCGTTTTCTATGACAACAATTCTATCGGCGGGAAGTACCTCATCGATCACATTGGTAACGTACACCACCGTAAGTCCGCTTTTATGCAGATCCGTAACAATATTTTGAATATCCTTTTTACCCTTAGGATCGAGCATTGCCGTGGGTTCATCAAAAACAATACACTGGGGATTCATGGCCAGGACGCTTGCAATGGCTACGCGCTGTTTTTGCCCCATGGAAAGTTCAAAGGAATCGGTAAAATCTTCTATGCCCATTGTTTTTGAAATTTCTTCAATCCGTTTGTCAATTTCGGCATCGGTAAAATTTAGATTTCGCAGGCCGAATGCAATATCATCCCGCACTTTTTCAAATACAATTTGGTTTTCCGGGTTTTGAAAAACCATGCCCATTGTTTTGCGTAATTCTATAAAGTTTTTTTTACTTTTCGTGTTTATGCCGTTTACAAATACAGCGCCCTTTGTAGGCTTTATGAGCCCCGAAACTACGCCGGCAAAGGTTGATTTTCCCGAACCGTTTCGGCCTACGACGGCGACAAATTCACCTTTCTGAATGGTAAGGTTTATATTTTTTAAAGCATGTTTACCCGAGGGATATATATACTCTAAGTTCTCTATGCTGATCATTTCTTTTAATCGACGCCATCTTCTGTATCGTCCCAGGATTCCGAGGAATCTTCCAGAAGATATTTTTTGACTGGCTTATCCAGGAAGATTTTTATGGCAAACATGGAGCCTATTTCTATGGGAATTTCAACAATGTTTGCAATAATTCTGCCCGCAATTACCACCATAAATGCTCTTTTATACAAGAGGGAAAGCCAAAGGGTTGTAAGGCCCAGGTGTATAAATATATGCACCACAAAAATACTGATTATGAGCCGTATCAGATAGGATTTATTTGAAGGCGCCTTGTACAGAAAAAGTCCGTAAACTAAACCGATTAATAGGGCATTAAGGGTAAAGCCCGGAAAAAAAGGCCCCTTGGGCATAAGAAGCATACCCAAAAGATCCACCGCAACGCCAAGGGCGGCGCCCCAAACCGGCCCTAAGAGTGTACCGGTTAAAATATACGGTACATAGGAAAAACTTAAACGTAAAATTAGGGTTTCTACAGAAATGAAACGTTCAAATACGATAAGGATAGCCAGGAGCAAGCCGGCAAGTACAACTTTCTTTACCTTAGGCATAAGGCACCTCTTTGTTTTGGTCCGTACAAGATTGGCACGGAAATTTCAGCAATTCGATGTTCCTTTAAGCCTGTCTGTTGAAGGCATAAACAAACAACTGAAGTATAAAGTATTTTTGCTTTAGTGTCAAGGAAATATGGAATTTACATGCGGCCCTTCCAAAAATGTTCTATTTATAGTAGATTACTTTTATGGAGAAAACTTTTGTGATGTTAAAGCCCGGTGTTTTGCAGCGCCGTATTGTCGGAGAAGTACTCAGCCGGTTTGAACGGAAGGGTCTCAAGATCCTCGCCCTAAAATTAGTGCAGATGGACCAGGCCATGGTGGAGGCCCATTACGCAGAGCATAAGGGGAAGGACTTTTACGAAAAGCTCGTGAGTTATACCCTCTCGGGGCCGGTGGTGGCCATGATCCTGGAGGGAGAGGAAGCCATCTCCGCCGTGCGCCGTCTGGTGGGGCCCACGGACATACACAACGCTCAGCCGGGAACTATCCGGGGAGATTTTGCATATCGGACCAGGCTTAATATCGTTCACGCTTCGGATTCGACCGCCAGCGCTGAACGGGAAATATCCCTGTTTTTTAAGCCTCAGGAGATCGTTGAATGGGAGGATGGGAATGACCAGTGGTACTGAGACCGGGGAAGGGCAAGTCGGGGCCCTTCCGAAATGGGACCTATCATCTATATATGTATCCTTTGATTCACCGGAGTACCGGCGGGATCTAAAATTGCTTACAGAAAAGATCACCGCCTTCCTGAAGCTTCTGGAAGCGCCCCTACCTGCGGATTCCGGACTGGCCGCCGCCCTGCTTGCCCTGATACGGGCCTACGAAGAAGCGGGGGATTTGAATGAAAACCTATCGGCCTATGCGGAGGCGATCTACACCGCCGATACCCGGGACAGCCGGGCTTTGACGGAGATCAATGCCATTGAAGCAGCGGCGCTGCCCCTGGGTAAAGGAGCGGTGATTTTCCGTAACCGGCTTGTGGAGGCAAGGGTTCCTGTATTAAAAGCCCTGGATTCCGATGCTGAACTGACGCCCTACGGATTTTTTATTCGGGAAAGCCTGGAGAAGGCGGCCTACCAGATGAGCCCTGAGTTGGAGGACCTTGCCAATGACCTTTCCCGATCCGGCGGTGATGCCTGGGGGCGGCTCCAGGAGGCTATTTCCTCCACCGTAACAGCGTTGTGGGATACGGCTTCGGGGGAGCGGAAGACCGTAATTGCCCTGCGGAATCTGGCGCACAGTCCGGATCGCAGCATCCGGGAGCGGGCCTACAGGGCAGAGCTTGAGGCCTGGGCCTCCATGGAGATACCCCTGGGGGCGTCCCTTAACGGTATTAAAGGAACTACCTTGACGGTGGATAAGCGGCGGGGCTGGAAATCGGCGCTGCAGAAATCGGCCTTCCAGTCCCGGTTGAGCGAAAAGGCCCTGGAGGTGCTTATCGCCGCCATGGAAAATTCTCTGCCCCTGTTCCGCCACTACCTTAAAGCGAAAGCATCTCTGCTGGGGCTTAAGGACTGCGCCTTTTACGACCTCTTTGCTCCGGTGGGGAATGCTACAAAAAAATGGACCTGGAGCGGCGCAACGGAATTTATCATCGGGAAATTTACTGCCTTTGATCCGGGTATGGGAGCCTTTGCCCGTAATGCGGTTTCACGCTCCTGGATAGATGCCCTTGGCCGGGAAGGTAAAATCGGCGGGGCCTATTGCACGGACTTTCCTTTGGCTGGCCTTCCCGGCGAAACGAATCGGGGGGAATCCCGGATACTCTGCAACTTCGAGGGATCCTTCGATTCGGTGTTCACCGTGGCCCACGAACTGGGCCATGGCTGGCACCATGAGTTGATCAAGGATCTAAGCCGGTTCCAATCCGCCTATCCCATGACCCTGGCGGAGACTGCCAGCATCTTTGCGGAGACCATCATCTTTGAGGGCGCTCTGGGCGCTTCCTCCAATGATGGTGACCGGATCGCTCTTATCGAGGGAAACCTCAAGGATTGCTGTCAGGTGATTATGGACATACTTTCCCGGTTCTACTTTGAGCGGGCTCTTTTTGAACGCCGGGACAAGGCGGAGCTAAGTGCAGAGGAACTCTGTGCCCTGATGATCGACGCCCAGAAAGCTACCTACGGGGATGGCCTGGACCCTGCGCAGCTTCACCCCTATATGTGGGCGGTTAAGAGCCACTATTACAGTCCCGGCCTTGCCTTCTATAATTACCCCTACGCTTTCGGGCAGCTTTTTTCGCTGGGGCTTTTCGCCCGGGCAAAGAAGGAAGGGCCGGGATTTGCGGCGGCGTACCGGAAGATACTCCGGCTCACCGGGCAGGCTTCCGCCGCTGATGTCGCCAAGTCTGCGGGGTTTGATATTGAGGATAGCGCCTTCTGGCAGGACGGTATTGCCCTTATCGCCGGACGGGTGGCGGAGTTTGAAAAACTTGCAGCAAGCTGGAGGCCATAAGGGGCGAGACGTACACTATTATTCATAATAACTCCATTTTTTATTTTCTATAAATATTTATTCACTAATTCGTTAAATCTATCTTGTGTCTTTGCAAATCCTTTTTCCTTTTTATTAAACCCTTTCTCAAATTCTTCCAATTCTTTCTCATCTATTTCATATGATTTCCCTTCATCAAATATTCCCTTTATTCCATTTAGGGCATTTGGGTATAATTCTAAAACCAATAACGCTGCGGGATATTTTTTGTCCTTATTTGTTATGGTATATTCCTTTGATTCTTTAAATCCAAATCTTTTATAATATTCAGGATCGCCATATATTATTATTGCCCTATACCCCAATTCTTTTGCTAAATTTATGGTATGTTTTATTAATGTACTTCCAATTCCATTGTTTTGATATTCCGGTGATACACTTAGTGGACCAAATGTTAATACGGTATATTCTTTATCCATGTTTTTAATTTTTGCTTTTACATATACAATGTTTCCAATAAGTTTATTGTTATAAATTGCTACAAAATCCAATTCTTTAATAAATTCAGTGGCTTTTCTTAAATTATGAACAAGTAAATGTTCACCACAACCTGGAAAATACACATTCCAGAATGCCTCTCTGGTTAGTTCCTCAACAATTCTATAATCTTTTTCTTCTTCAAGCCTTAAATTAATTTCCATAAAATCAAGAATATCCTTGCCATTTTTAGCTTCCATATTGTATGTTATGCATGATAATGTGTAATGTCAAGCTTTTTTATGCTTGTAGAATGCCGCCGGTAATGGTACAATTCAGGTATAACGTAAAACGTAAAGGAAAGGGTATGGCAAAAATAGGTATTTTGGGCGCCGGCGCCTGGGGAACCGCGGTGGCCAAGGTTATCGCCGATAAGGGAAACGATGTGCTGATCTGGAGTCACAGCAAGTCTACCCTGGAGGACATCAACGAGCGGCACGTCAACTCCCGGTACCTGTCCGAGGTGGCCCTGCCGAATAATCTCCAGGCCTGCGATGATATCCTTGAAACAGTTAACGGTAAGGAATACCTCATCCTGGCGGCCCCGTCACTCTATCTGCTGGATACGGTAAAACAGATTCTGACGGCGCCGTCCATACGGGAAGGGGAGACCGTCATTGCGGTGCTCACCAAGGGCTTCCTCCCCTCGTCCAAGGGGCCCCGGCTGATCCTGGAAACCCTGGAGGATTACCTGCCGGGATTTTACCGCCAATCCCTGGTCTATATCGCCGGGCCAAGCCATGCGGAAGAAGTTTCCCGGGGGAAGATCACCGGCCTTATCGCCGCCAGCGAGAATGCTAAGAATTCCATACGGTTCCGGGATCTGTTAAAAAGCCCCCGGCTTTTAGTTTTTTCTTCCTTCGATGTCCGGGGGGTTCAGGTTGCGGCGGCGGCGAAGAACGTTATCGCCATCGCCTTCGGGATGCTGGACGCTCTGAAGACCGCCAAATCCTATGCCGGCGTAGAGGATATGTTTGGAGACGGAACAGAATCGCTGCTTCTGGCTGCCGGGCTTAACGAGATACAGACCCTGGGCAAGGCTATGGGGGCGACCCATGCGGAAACCTTTACGTCCATCTCCGGCGTAGGGGACCTTGATGTTACCTGCCGTTCCGTATTCGGCAGAAACCGCCGCTTTGGCCGGGAAATTATCGAGAAGAATATTCTGGGCCCCTTTATCAATCTGGATGATCTCATCGCCCGGATCGCCGAGGTCGGGTACCTGCCCGAGGGGGTAGTGGCCGCCAGATATGTAAAAGCCCTGACGGAAAAATTCAAGCTCAAGATGCCCATATCCACGGGGCTCTATCAAATATTAAACCGCGAGACCGAGCCGGAAGATTTTCTGCGCTCCTTCTTAAAAGGAATGGAATAACCATGTTAGATAAACTAACCCAAAAAATTTCCGATGCCCTCCGTATTGTTTCGGGGAAGGCGACTATCACTGAGAAAAATATTGACGATGCGGTGGAGGCCATCAAGATGGCTTTGCTGGAGGCGGATGTAAACCTCCGGGTAGTCCGCCGTTTTGTTAATTCTACTATCGAAGAGGCCAAGGGTGAGAAAGTTCTCCGTTCGGTTGATCCGGGCCAGCAGTTTGTCAAGATTATCCACGACAAGTTAACCAGTTATCTGGGGGATACCACCCCGAATGCCAACGGACGTTCGGCACAGGAACTCCAGCTCAAGGGGCCGGACACTATTTCTGTTATCCTCATGTTGGGGCTTCAGGGTTCGGGGAAGACCACCAGTTCCGCTAAACTTGCCCTGCGGCTTAAAAAGGAAGGCCGCAAGCCCCTCCTGGTAGCCTGTGACCTAGTGCGGCCCGCGGCTATGGAACAATTAGCGGTACTGGGAAACCAGATCGGCGTACCGGTGTACAAAGAAGACGGAGCGAAAGATAGTGTTAAGGTTTTTAAGGATGCCTGGAACTATGCCGGAAAAAATCTGATCGACACCGTTATTGTTGATACCACGGGCCGGCTTCAGATAGACGAACCCATGATGGAGGAACTTTCCCTGCTCAAGAACGCCGCCAAGCCCGATGAACTCCTCCTGGTGGCGGATTCTATGACCGGCCAGTCCGCAGTGGATATCGCCAAGACCTTTGATGAAAAAATCGGCCTTACCGGAGTTATCCTTACCAAGTTCGATTCCGATACCCGGGGCGGCGCGGCGCTTTCCCTCAAGACCGTTACCGGCAAGCCCCTCAAGTTTGTGGGTACCGGGGAAAAGCCCGAAGACTTTGAACCCTTCCACCCCGAGCGTATGGCAAGCCGTATCCTTGGCATGGGGGATGTGGTCACCCTGGTGGAAAAAGCCCAGGAGGTGATCGACCAAAAGGAAGCGGAAGAGCTCCGGAAAAAAATGGAGAAGGAGAACTTCACCCTGGAGGACTGGCTGAGCCAGCTTCGTTCCATGAAGAAAATGGGTTCCCTTCAGTCCATGCTGGAAATGATCCCCGGTATGGCGGGGCAAATCAGCGAAGAGGATATCGACAAGGCGGAGCTGAAATACCAGGAGGCCATACTTTCTTCCATGACCCGGAAGGAACGGGCGAATCATCTGATCATCGGCCCCTCCCGCCGTTCCCGGATTGCCCGGGGTTCCGGTACGTCGGTGTCCGAGGTGGGAAGGCTTCTCAAAAAATTCGAGAAGATGCGGACCATGATGAAAAAGATGTCCAAGATGAGCAGGAATCCTGCGGCTGCTCAATCTATGTTTTCAAAGATGGGGCAGTTCCAGGGGCGGTGATTGTTTTTTCTCAATCATGGCCAGGGTGACCCCGGAGATTACCAGGGCTGCGCCCGCCCATTGAATGGGGTAGAGCCGTTCGCCCAGGAGAAAGAAGCCGCCGATGGCGGTTATCACGGGAATAAAATTGATAAAGATCGAGGAGATAGAAACTCCCAGGACTTCCAGAGCTTGGGCGTAGAGCCAGTACCCCAATGCGGAACAGCAGATCCCCAGGAAAACTACGTGGAGAATTACCGGGAGGCCCGGCATGGCCCAGCGGGAATGTTCGGCAAGGGAAAAGGGGATGAACCCGATGAAGCCGAAGACGGTCTGCCAGAACACGATGTGTATTCTGGAACAACGGGTAAAGAGAGGCCGGGTGAGGAAGCAGTAGGCTACCCAGCACAGGGCGGCCCCGCCCATGTAGATGTAGCCAAGGATGCTGCCTGAGACGGAGAAGGAAACCCCCGCCACAAGCCAAACACCGGCGATGGAAACCGCCGCACCCAGCCAGCGCCAAAGGGCGATGTATTTTACCCTTCCAAAGATCCGTTCCACCACCAGGGTGAGCACCGGAATTGAGGCGATAATAATAGAAGCTTCCGAGGCGCTAACCAGGGAAACCCCGTTGTTTTCGCAGAAAAAATAAATGGTAACTCCGAAGATCCCCGCTCCGGCGAGGAGGGGCAGATCCCGGAGTTTGAGTTTTTCCCCGGGCACTATCTTTTGTTTTATAAAAACCAGGAATACCAGGGCTATGGCAAAGCGGAGGACCCCAAGGGTCATGGGAGGGATTACCGCCACCGAAACTTTGATGGAAATGAAGGAGAATCCCCAGAAAAGGACACAGAGGATGATTGCTAAAAGAGCGTTGTTACGTTTATTCATGAATTTACCTGCGGCTACTATATACAATTTCCGTGATCTTTCATAGCGTGGAGAAATACTTTATAATGACCGGAGGAGTGGTGATGGGAATACGTATAGTATTGGCGTCGGTACATCTTTACGACGGTCCCGAGGCGGTTCCCCTGGGCGCAGCTTCGGTAGCCTCCGCCCTGAAAGCCGCTTTCCCGCAATTTGCTATCTCCCTGGTTGAAAGCTTTGTTGCCGACGGGGCGGATGTCCTGGCTGCAAAAATCATTGACGGGCTTCCGCAGGCTGCCGGATTTTCCATTTACAGTTGGAATCGATCTATTATGCTGGAAGCTGCAAAATGTATGCGTACCGGGAATCCGGACATTTTTCTTTTCTGCGGCGGTCCTGAGGCGACCGCCCTTCCCCAAGGCCTCTCTGTTTCCGATGGCGGTCCCTTCGACGCGGTAATCCCCGGTGAAGGGGAGGCTGCCGCAGTGGAACTTATTAGCCGCCGGTTTTTGGGGGCAGGTCCCGAACCGGCCAATTCCGTCAATGTGCTCTCACCCTGGCTTGACGGAACCCTTAGTGTCAAAGGCCGTGAGGGGGCGCTCTGGGAACTGGCCAGGGGCTGTCCCTATTCCTGCGCGTATTGTTATGAATCTAAGGGAAAGCGGCAGGTCCTGTATTTCTCCGGGGAGCGTATCCAGGAAGAACTGCGGCTTTTTGTCCGTGAACATATCCCCTATGTGTTTGTCCTGGACCCGACCTTCAACAGTAATAATAAGCGAGTCCTGGGGATCCTTGATATGATAGCCGGGGAGATCCGGAAAAATCCGGGATCCGAAATGCACTGGCACTTTGAGGTCCGGGGTGAACTGCTTACCCGGGAACAGGCCCGGCGTTTTGCGAGCCTGGGGGCGTCCCTCCAGATAGGTCTCCAGACCGCCGACCCCAGGGTTTCCGCCCTGATAGGCCGGGAACTGGATCGGAATCACTTCGCTTCCCGGATAGGGCTGCTCAATGAGGAGGGGGTGGTCTTCGGGCTGGACCTTATCTACGGCCTTCCCGGGGACAGCCTCGCGGGGTACCGGCGGAGCCTGGATTACGCCCTTTCCCTTTACCCCAATAGTCTGGATATGTTCCGGCTTTCGGTACTGCCGGGGACGGCCCTCTTTGACAAGGCAACGGAATACGGCTTGGAGGCGGATAGCAAAGCCCCCTATATGGTTCAGGCCGCGCCGGATTTTTCCGCCGCCGATTTAGCCCGGGCAGAAGCGCTATCCCAAGCGGCGGATCTGTTCTACAACCAGGGCAGGGCGGTGGCCTGGTTCAACCAGGTTTTAAAGCCCCTGCGGATTAAGCCCTCGGTTTTTCTGGAAGATTTTGCTGTCCGTACTAAAACTATATCTTCTATAGAGGAAATGCAGCTGGCTTACCTGGAAGAACGGTACCGGCAGGCGAAAAAAGAGGCGCTCCTTCCGGCGGTACGGGATCTAGTCCGGTTTCACGGCGCCTGGGGCCGGGCCCTGGCAGAGGGGGCATCCACGGAAATCGGTCTTACCTATCACCCCGATGATGTACTGGGAGAAAGAGCCCTGGATTTAGAGTCCTTTGTCCGCGGGGTTAAACCCCATCCGGGGAAGTTTCGGGTGCGGCCCGGAAAAGACGGACCCGAGACAGCGTGGATATAAGGGAATAATGTAGCTATACTATATCCATGGGTAAACCCAAAACACAGATAGAAACGGCGATACGTCACTGGTATAGTTCCCGCTTGGCGGTAGTCCTGGAAAGCATTCTCATCGGCTTTATCGTGGGCTTTGTGATTGTGCTATTTCGCATTTTGCTGAGCCGGGCCGATACGTTGCGGCATTGGGTTTATGGGATCCTCCTGCCGGGAAAACCCTGGTACTGGATAGCCGGTCTTGTCCTGGCGCTCTGTTTGGTCGGTCTCTTTCTAGGCTGGGCAGCCAAAGCAAGACCCATGATAAAAGGGAGCGGCATACCCCAGGTAAAAGGCGCCCTAAGCCGGGAACTGAGCCTGAACTGGGCGCCGGAGCTGCCCCTTAAGTTGATTACCGGAGTGCTTGGTCTTGGGGCCGGCCTTTCCCTGGGACGGGAGGGACCGTCCATACTGATCGGCGCCTATGTGGGCATGGGTGTGCTTAGCCTGTTCCGCAGGCCCTATGGGGAACGAAAATTTCTCATCACCGCCGCTTCCGCCGCCGGGTTGTCGGCGGCCTTTAACGCTCCCCTGGCAGGAGTGCTCTTTATTCTGGAAGAGATGCAGTCCTCCTTCACCCCCCTGATGATAGCCTGTGCCATGGGCGCTTCCATGGCGGCGGATACGGTGGCGGGCTATTTTTTCGGTCTGGGTCCGGTCTTTGATTTTCGGCATATCACCCTTCTTCCTATCCATGCCTTCCCCTGGGTGGTCCTTTTGGGTGTACTCTGCGCCCTCCTGGGCGATCTTTTCAAGCGCCTCCTCTACGGAGCCCTGGACTTCTACGATAAACTTGTGATCCCCCAGCTGATCCGCCCCATACTTCCCCTGATGGTCTCCATCCCCCTGGGTTTTTTCCTTTTCGATGTTACCGGCGGCGGTCACGGTCTGATAGAATCCCTATCCGATACGAACAGAACGCTAACAATGGTAGTAATACTGCTCGCAGGGAAACTACTCTTTACGGTATTCTCTTTCGGTTCCGGAACCTCCGGGGGAATTTTTCTGCCCCTCCTGGCCTGCGGCGCCCTTACCGGAGCAGGGCTGGGGAAGCTGCTGACCGGCTGGGGATTTATCGAAGACGCCCAGACCCTCAACTTTATGATCCTGGGGATGGCCGCCTTTTTTGCCGCCGTGGTTAAGGCCCCGGTTACGGGCATCGTTCTGATCCTGGAGATGAGCGGTAGTTTTAATCACATGGTGAGCCTGGTTCTAGTTGCCCTTTCCGCCTTTGTTACCACCGATGTGATCGCCTCAAGGCCTGTGTACGCAGTATTGCTGGAACGGATACTGCGAAACAAAAAGCAGCAAACCAATGTACCGGAGAAGCCTGAAGCTGACGATGGGTATGATCTTGGGTGAACCCCTTTCGCCGGACCCGCCGATTCTTGCAGTGGAGTTTCCCGCACCGTTCAGGGGCTTTTTGGTCCATGCCTGGGCGGATCATCGCCAGGATCGGCTCTATCTTACCGGCCGTCTTGAGGATGGACGTTCCTTCGCTGCAGTCCAGTTTTGGCGGCCATGTTTCCATATCTACGAACACGATACCGCCCGTTGCACAGAATTGCTGTCATCTATAAAATACGAAGTATTCCCTTCCGATCTCGAATCTTTTTCAGGGAAAGAAAAGCTGCTGCTTCTTTGTTTTTCCCGTTATGGGGATCGCTCCCGGGCAGCGAAAATTCTGGAACAGGCTGGGATACCCAGCCCTGACATGGATATGAAGCCCCAGGATGTATTTCTGGCTGAAAAATACATCCGTGGCTTCCTGCGGATCCGGGGCGATTCCCGTCCCGGCCGCCTGGTAAATTTGGTTTTTCCGGATGCGGAAATTCTCCCCCCCGATACTGATAGTAATCCTGTTAAGGTTCCCCTGCGGGTTGCTTCTATAGATATCGAAACCGATACCCGGAATGGGACCATACGCGCCGTGGCGATTGCCCTGACGGATTCGGATTTTTGCGGGACAAACGGGCTGGTCCGGGTCCTGGCGTCGGCCCTTTGTAATACCGATTGTATTACAAATGCCGGTACCGGACCTGTGTTTCATGCTGATGAACCATCTCTCCTCCGCTCCTTTGTGGCGGACATACAGGACATGGACCCGGATGTACTTACGGGCTGGAACTTTCTGGACTTCGATTTCCCACGGCTGGCTGAACGCTGTGAGCATTACGGCATCCCCTTTGCCCTGGGCCGCGCTGCGGGATCGGCAAATCAGGAGGGGACCAAGTTTTTTTCCGGTGAAGGCAGGCGATCCGCCGCAGCATTAGTGCCGGGGCGGCAGGTTATCGACGCCCTGCGAATAGTCCGGTCCGGCCCGCGGCGTTTTTCCGACTATACCCTGGAAACCGTATCACAGGCAGTATTGGGGGAAGGCAAGATCGTGGCCGCCTCGGGGAAAGATAAGATCGCTGAGCTGGATCGGCTCTACGCAGAGGACCCCCGGCTTTTTGGGGAGTATTGCTACAAGGATGCCGTCCTGGTTCCTGGGATTCTTGCCAAGACCGGGCTCTTCCGGCTTACCCTGGAGCGGGCTGCCCTAACCGGGGTTTCCCTGGATAAGGCATGGACCAGCGTGGTGAGCTTTGAACGGATCTACGGCATGGAACTCCGCCGCCGTTCCATTGCCCTGCCGCCGCCGAACCCGCCGGATTTCCAGGTGTCCGGGGCTGCCGGAGGAACCGTGCTGGAGCCTCTGCCCGGGCTTTTTAGTAATGTTGCGGTTTTCGATTTCCGCAGCCTCTATCCAACCATCATGCGGAGTTTTAACATCGATCCCTTAGCCCACGAGCGGGCTATTGCCAACGGGTGTTCTCCCCAAGATCAGTCCGCGATTATAGCCCCCAACGGCGCCGCCTTTTCCCGGCAGCCGGGGATACTGCCGGATCTTATTGCGAATTATTTTGCCGAGCGGCGGAGGGCCCTGGATGCGGGGGATGAAAACGCAGCATTTGTGTATAAGATACTGATGAACAGTTTCTATGGCGTTCTTGGAACTGCCAGCTGCCGTTACGGCCGCACGGAACTGGCGGGTTCCATCACCGGCTTTGCCCGGAAGTGGCTCCTCCTCTCCCAGGACTGGTTTACCGAACGGGGCTACCATGTGCTGTACGGCGACACGGATTCCCTCTTTGTGGAAACCGGTCTTGGCGATGAGGCCGGCCTGGATGAGTATATCAAAACATGCGGTAAGCTTACCACGGAACTGAATAGTTTTCTTACGGAACGGATATGGTCAGAGTATAATCTGGAATCATTTTTAGAACTACGGTTCGAAAAAGCCTATCGCCGTTTCCTTATCCCACACCTCCGGAATATCCACGCCCCTCAAGCGCTCCTGCTAGGGGGATCTTCCTCTCTTGATGAAGGTGAGACCCGTGGCCGGGCTAAGGGCTATGGAGGTTATCTTATAGATAGTGATGGCGCTATGTCGGTAGAAGTAAAGGGTATGGAGGCGGTACGGAGCGATGCTACCCCCCTGGCCCGGCGGATACAGGTGGAGCTGCTGGAACTCGTGTTCAGCGGGGGCGGCGAAGAGGCCTTTGGGAAACGGATGGGAGAAATACTGCGGGAACTCCGGCAGGGGGAACTGGATGGGGAACTGGTATACCGTAAGCGGCTCTCCCGGCCTCCGGAGACCTACACAGCCTCCACTCCGCCCCAGGTAAAGGCCGCCCGGCTATTGGGCTGGAAGGGCCGCAAAGGTACGGTGGAATATGTCTGGACCAGCTCCGGGCCTGAGCCGGCGTCCCTGCCCCACGCTCCCTTCGATTACGATCACTACACGGATGCCCAGGTACTTCCGGTAGCCCTGTCCATTGCCGCCGCTGCGGGGTGGGATACGGAACCTTTCCTCAAGAAGGGCAGGAGCCGTCAGTCCCGAAAGGATTTTGTCACAGGGCAGCTGGAATTGGAATTTTTGTGAAGCGATGATCCCCTTGTATGTTTTACCAATAGATACTAAAATTCATCTATTGTAATATCAATCAACATGGAGGGAATTATGAAAATTGATGGATACCACCATATCGGTGTGTGGGTTAAGGACGCTCAGAAAAGCCTAGATTTTTATACCACCGGGTTGGGCGGTAAGGTTACTTTCAGCTTTCCCATGGCCGAAAACGGCAAACTTATTTACCTGGTAGATCTGGGAAACAATGCGGTGGTGGAAATAATTCCCAGGGGGAACGGTGAGGAAGAGGTGAACGCCCATTTTGCCCACATTGCCCTGAGGACCGATGATACCCGGGCGGCATATGATCTGGCTATTAAGGCCGGCGCCGCTTCCAGCACCGCTCCCCAGGATGTACTGTTGGGAACCATGGCTGTAACTAACGCCTTTGTCCTAGGGCCGGATCATGAGGTGATAGAATTTTTTCAGGTGAATTAGAATAATCTGTATTATAGTGTTTCATTTCTCTACATAAGGGGCGCGAAAATCCGCAGTACATCCCGGCCAAAATTGCGTATGGCGCTGCGGGAACAATCTTCCAAGGTGATCTGTTTGGAGATAGGAATCGTCTTTAGAAAATCCTCTTTAACTTTACTGACGGCGCTGTTTTTATAGATCCAGACCCCGCACTCAAAGTGCAGATACAGGCTGCGGTAATCCAGGTTGGTGGTGCCCACGGTGGCAACCTTGTCGTCGGACACAAAGGTCTTTGAATGATTAAAGCCGCTGGTGTATTCGTAGACCTTTACCCCAGCCATGACCAGCTGCCGGTAATAGGATCGAGATACCGTCCGTACAAACCATTTGTCCCAGCGATGGGGGGTGATGATTCGCACATCAACACCGCTCTTTGCCGCCAGGGTCAGGGCGGAAAGGAGATTATCGTCTATTACCAGGTAGGGAGTGTTGATGTACACATATTCCTTAGCATTGTTGATGATCTGGATGTAGACATGTTCCCCTACGTTTTCTGTATCAATGGGGCTGTCCGCATAGGGCTGCACATAGCCGTCGGATGTTACCGGACAGGGAGCTTCCCGCCAGGGATAAAAATCCCCATAGCTCTCCATTACCTTTTTCCCCAAGTCCCACATTTGTAAAAAGATTAGGGTAAGACTCCAGGCGGCTTCACCTTCGATCATGATTGCTGCGTCCTTCCAGTGGCCGTATTTTGGGAAAATATTGATATACTCATCCGCCAGGTTCATGCCCCCGGTGAAGGCAACCTTGCCGTCGATGGAAACGATCTTCCGGTGATCCCGGTTGTTTTGCAGGGAGGAAAAGATAGGCTTAAAGAGGTTGAAGATAGTACAGCGAATCCCCCGCTGTTCCAGCTGCTGTTTAAAGTTCGGCGGCAGGGACATGAAGCACCCAAGGTCATCGTACATGAGCCGCACGTCCAGACCCTTCCGGGCTTTTCGTTCCATGATATCCAAAATGGGGTCCAGCATTTGCCCTTCGCTGAGTATGAAAAATTCCAGGAAGATATATCGTTCCGCCTTTTCCAGTTCCACCAGAACCTTTTTGAAAAAATCTTCCCCCGATGGAAAGTATTCGGCCTGGGTATGGACATAGATGGGAAACCCCGCGTATTCCTGAAGATACCGGGCCTGGGGCAGGCAGTCCTCGTAATTTTCCATGAGGAAGGGCAGGGAGTCTCCGGGAAGCAGGAAGAGAGGCCTGCACTGCTGTTCGCTTGCCGCGAAGTACCTTTTTAACTTGCGGGGATTAGACTGAAAATAAAAGATGATGTACAGGATCCCCCCGAAGATGGGGAAGAGCATGATAAGGAAAATCCAGGTTAGTTTATAGGCGGATTTTTCTTTTTTATTGACTATATATATACAAACCAGCACGCTTACCACATTCAGAGCCCAACTCGCATAGAGGGAATTCATACTTGTGCTGGCGATGAGGTACAGTATAAACGCTATTTGTATAAGCAGGATGGCCATAACAAAAATCCGCCTCCTGAATACAGCCCGAAACCATTTTTTTTCTTTCACCGAATACTCCGCTCCTTATGAAGTATATACCAAGCGGGGGATCAACACCAGATTAGGTGGGTTGGAATATACTTTATATTTGTTTAGTAGTAACTAATCCGGTAATCCCCAATCACCTTAAACCCAAGCTGCCGGTAGATTTTCTGTGCCGCCGGGTTGTCTTTCTTTACAAAGAGGGTAAGCCCCCTGCCTGCTTTGATGAGTTCCCCGACAAAAGCTGCGGTCATCCGGCGTCCTATGCCCTGGCCGCGGTATTCCGGGAGGACGTAAACACCGCCGATCTGGACGCGGGAAAAGGAGGCGGCGTTGGTGTTGATTTTCCCTACGATGCGGTTACCCAGGCAGGCTATGAGGGATTGTTCCCGGGTCAGGATTTTGCTTAGGTTTAAACGGCATGCTGTGGGGTTGAAAGCCGTGTCCCTGGGAAGAACTTCTTCCTGTTCGTATGCAGCCTGGAGAGGGTACAACAGTTCCAGGTCGGTAAGGCCCGGCTTGCGGAGAACAAGCCCTTGGGGGCCGGGGCAGTTTTCCCACCTGCTCTGACTATCCAGGGTCATGAGATCGTAATTTCGGTGTTCCGCAGCATGGTAACCCCGGCTTGCTAAAACGGCTTCCAGGAGCTCCGCTTCGTCAAGCATACCCAGGACCGCACGGATACTGATCCTGCCCAGGAAGCTTTTTATAAACCAGGGCAGGGGAGGATCCCGGGTACTGCCAAAGACGGGGAAGAGCATGCCGCCGAAGCGGAGGAGTACCGCCGAGATGGTTCCGTCCGGATCGGTGAGATACCACACCTGTTCATGCGGCGACTGTTTTTGCAAAAATTGTGCGCAGGCGTTTACACAGTAATACTCATGGGATCTGAGAAACTCCTCCGTTCGGATCCCGTCTGATTTGCCGGCCCTTCGCCACCGGTTTTTCATTGCAGGGGAAGCCGGCCCTGGGCGGGGATGCGGCCAAGCATGGAGGAGAAGCCTGCCACAAAGGATTCCGGCGCATAACTATAGACTGCCACGGCGCCGTCAACCCAGGGAACCTGATCGAGGTAAACCGGACTGAGAACGGAAAAAACGATAACCCGCTTTCCCAGCCATCGAAGGTTTTTAAGAACGTTCAGCCCCTCGGGATCGGAGAGGCAGAAGATGATCGTGTCCGACCGGCGGGCATAACCCTGCAGCTCTTCTATCGCCTCCTCCGATGGGGTGTACCAGTAGCCGGTGGATCCGGGATAGGCCGATTTGCCGGTGCTGAAAAAGTCCAGGTATTGACCTGCCAGGAGTACCCTCCCGGCCTTTTCCCGGCTTAGGGGGAAGATGGTCTGGTCTTGATCTTCACCCTTAAGAATAGTAACGCTGCGGGCTGCCAGGTCCAGGAAGAAACGGATTCCATCGGGATCGGGCAGACCCGCTTCCGCCTTGCGGAGGTCCGGCACGTAGGGTACTGCAGTTTCTCCCCGCAGGTGTTCCAGCTTCGTCTCAATAATTCTTCGGGCGGCATCCCGTACCCGGTCCCGGAAGACCGGTTCCTGCCGCATGGAGGAGAGCAGGCTGGTCCAGACCGGATCGCTCAGGTTGGGGGTTTTGGAGAGCATGATAATATCGTTACCCGAAAGAAGGGCCTGTTTCGCCGCCTGGGAAAGGCTTCCCGCCCAGGTGGTAGCGCCGTTCATCATCAGGTCATCGGTGATGATCAATCCCTGAAATCCTATCCGGTCCCGGAGTATATCCCGGAGAAACCAGGATGAAAGGGATGCCGGGGTGGACGCCGCCTGGGTATTGGGAAAGGCCAGGTGCCCGCTCATGATCGCCGGGATTTTTTCCTTGGCGAGCATACGGTATGGGATCAGCTCCCGGTCCCAGAGCACCTCGAAGGGAACCGTTATCCGGGGCAGGACCCCGTGGGAATCCAGGTCCGTATCGCCGTGCCCGGGGTAGTGTTTCGCCGTGGCGATAACCCCCGCCGCCTGCTGCCCCTTCATAAAGGCGGTTCCCAAAAGGCCCGCCCGCACAGGATCGTTACCGAAGGACCGGGGACCGATGACGGTGGAAGCCAGGTTCGTATAGATATCCACCGTGGGGGCGAAGTTCATATTGATACCCAGGAGCGCCAGTTCCCGGCCTATGTAGTAGCCCGAAAGGTAGGCGTCCCGTGGATACCCCGAGGCGCCGATAGCCATATTACCCGGGGTCTCGCTGGTGGCGCCCTTTACATGGCGTATCCAGCCCCCCTCCTGATCCGTGGCCACCAGGAGCGGTACCTTAAGTTTCCCCGCCAGGGACACCTGTTGCAGGGCCCCCACGGTTTCCGCCAGCCTGAGGGTATCCCCGGTATTCCACCCGAAGATCTTCACCCCGCCGATGTGCCGATCCCGGATCCAGTCCAGGATGAGCGGCGAAGGCTCCGCGCCCACCCAGCCAAGCATGAAGGTCTGAGCCAGGGCTTCTTCATCGGACATGGCTTCCACCAGGGCGGCCGCCAACTCCGACCTGTCACCGGTATCGGTAAAGCTAAGCGGAAAGATGTTTGCAGTACAAAGAAACAATGAAAGTAAAAACCATGATAGGGTACGGCTGCGAAGTGTCATATGTTGTATTCAATTATATTATGAAGAAATAGTCAATTCTATATGTAAATTGGGGATATATTTATATTCATAGGTGGATTATAATTCATAAAAATGGAGTATTTGTGGTGAAATTGAATATTTGTTCTAAAACTATCTTTATTTTTATAGTAAGGTATTTGGGGGCCAAAGGTACAGTTGGATCGAAAAAACTATGAGATACAATGAAGTAAAACCATCTTCCCATACCGATTTAGAAATTATTCTCAGCAGACTGGATAAAGAGGATCTCGCCGCCTTCATACTGGAATATGCGGCTCAGAATGATGAATTCCATGATACTCTTTTAATCCGTTTTTCTGAAAAGGCCGATGTAGTTGAACATGCTAAAAACATAATCAGGTCATCAATAAACAGGGCTAAGCATCGCGGTTTTGTGGATTACCGTAATGCCCGCAGGGCCGTGGAGGGGACTTGGCAAATTCTGAATACAGCCGCTGCTACGGGAGAGACCGGAGATATCCTTACGGCAGTGCAACTTTGTATAACAGTGCTGCGCGAAATGGTAAAACTCATAAATCATGCAGATGATTCTGACGGAACGATAGGGGATCCCATCCGCTATTCTCTGGAGCTGTTAAGCGAAATCACGGGGAAAATAAAGAGCGGGTATTTGAAAGGGGAGGAAGTTTTTAATGTCATTTTTAAGCATGCAAGGGAAAAAATATACGATGGTTGGGAAGAATGGCGTCTTCAAATACTGGGATCCTGCGTTCCGCTCTGCTATTCAAATCCGATACGAAAGAAATTGCAAAACCAGCTTGAATCTATGATACCTGAAAAGACAAATGATTCTTATATTGGCAGGTGGATATTAGGGGGTGTACAAAATATAAACTATAAAATCATGAGTTCCTTTGATGATCCGGAAATTGCTTTTCAATATATTGAAGAAAATCTTGATAATCGGGATTTTAGAAAGATTGCCATTGAGCATGCTGTGGCCGAAAAGAAATATGAAAGGGCGTTGGAACTATGTTCTGGGGGTGAAAAAGCAGAGACCGGATATAAAGAGAAAGTTGATGAATGGCAGCATCTTAAGTACATGATCTATGAAGAACAAAAAGATGTAACTAAACAAAAAGAACTGGCCCTTATGTTAACCCTTGGGGGTGATTTTTCCTATTACCAAAAATTGAAGACCCTCTACCTCGTAGAAGAATGGCCTGATGTTTTACAGAATATCTTGGAGAAATTGGAAAAGAGCAATCATAAATATGGTGTTTATATACAAATTTGCATCCATGAACATTTGCAGGAAAAGCTTTTGGCCTATTGCCGGGAGAATCATTCCTCAGCCGTTGAACTCTATCCTCACCTAATTCCCAAATTTTCTGATGAGTTGAATGAAATCTTTATGGCTTATATTAGGCAGGAAGCAATCCGGGCGTCCAACAGACATGAATATAAAGCGGTTACCGGAATCATTAAACATCACGTTAAGGCTTGTGGAAAGGAGAAGGCGAAATTTATTATAACGGAATTACTTGCCGCCTATCCCAGACGACCGGCCTTTATTGATGAGCTGAATAAAATTAAGGTTTAATACCCTATAGCATTGAGTTGCAATTATTTGCGTAATTTTTTGCTAATTATATGTAATATATAGAATTAGCAAATGCAATTAATGATATATGCGGCCCCTTGTTGTTAGGTATCAACCATGAGCATAGGAGAAAAATTTCCGATGTGTGTCCTTTGCAGTTTTTGTATAAGAAATGATAGTCGAAAATAACACATCAGAATTCAGAGCCGGGCAACACAAGATAAAGCTGGTTTTTGAAACCGTTCGTGTTGCTGACGGCGGCAAGTGGATTAGGTGGGGCGGAAGGGCAGGATATTGACTTTAAGAGGGTAATACCGCATAATAACATTATGAACCAAGAAATCCCATATTTGAATGACATTATTTCAATTATTTGTTCCCTTGTTTCTCCTGATGGGATAATTCTTTTTGGCTCCTATGCCCGTGGTGATAATAAAGAAAATAGTGATATAGATTTGTTGATCTTAAAACGAGGATTAAAAAACGAACGTGAGATGACAAATAAATTATACAAAGAATTTTTTGATAAAAAAATACATAAGCCTGTAGATTTGTTGGCAATAGATAACGACAAGTATGTTGCATTAAGCAACGAAATAGGGTTAATCTATAAAACAATAAAAAATGAAGGGCAATTGATATATGGAACGATATGAATCATGGCTTGATAGGGCTAAAAGCAGTTTTGAATTATCGAAGATAACAACCAATGAATTAATCTATTATGAAGATCTCTGCTTCCAAGCACAGCAAGCCGTAGAAAAAGCACTAAAAGGTTTACTGATTTATTTTGGCGATGATCCGGATTTTACACATAATTTAGGAATACTATTAGCTACACTAATAAAATATACTGAAATACCGGAGGAAATAGAAGAATCAATAAAACTAAATAATTTTGCTGTCCAAACAAGGTATCCTGGTGAATATGAAGAAATAACAAAAGACGAGTACGAAGAATGTATCAGAATAACGGGCAATTGCCTTAAGTGGGTTGAAGAAATAATAATCGCGGATAAAAGGAAAAATGAAAACGACGCGGCATCCGGTTTACAAAATGATAAAGTGATTCGTTAGTAAATCAGACTGGTAGTTCAAAATGCTCACAAGCATTGTTAATTTCCGATGAATTAGCCCTTACGAAAACGGAGTGAACATGAAATCTATAAAATCGCTGATCCATCGATATATCTTTTCGGATGAACTTTCTCTGGATGCGAGAATTTTAAACATGGTATGCGCCTTTGGTTTGGCAGCGGCGGTGGCCGCCACAGCCGCCCGCATCATAGAAAAAGCTCCTCCCATCGCTATGCTTGCCATGGCTGCCATGTTTGTTTTCATTATCGGCCTCCTTATTATGAGTAATCGTTTTAAGCTGTATAAGATCGGAATCTTGATTACCTTGATTTCTCTTGGCGATATCCTATTCCCCGTCATTTATTTTACCAATGGCGGCATCAACAGCGGTATGGCGGCGTATTTTGTGCTGAGTATGGTCATCATCTTTCTCTTGTCCCGGGGAAAGAGCTTCGTTGTTATCCTTATACCCCATATTATTATTATTCTGGCCTGTTATTTTATAGGCTATCGTTATCCGGATTTGATCCGTCCCGTAAGTAGTTTTCAACTATATGTGGATACTATCCAGTCCCTGCTGGTTTCGGGTTTTTTTATCGGCTTTGTTATTAAATTCCAGAGCCGGATTTACAATGACGAAAAGCACAAGGTCGAAATTACGGGAAGAGAACTTGCCCGGCAGGATCAGCTCCTCCATGTCATAAACGAAGCTGCAACGCTTCTGCTTGCTCCCGATGCAAATACCTTCAAGGCGGCCCTGGATACCAGTATGGAGATGATGGCCCGCTGCGTGGACGTGGATCGTATCCATGTCTGGAGAAATCAGATTGAGGGTGATCAGATGTCCTACTCGATCGTGTATGGATGGGCTGCTTCCCCTGAATTGAAACAGGAAAAAATGTCCTTTCTGTACAATCAAAGCTTTCCGGACTGGGCGGCAAAGCTTTTTGCCGGTCAATGTATAGGGGGTCCCCTTACCAGCCTTTCCAAAACTGAGCAGGAACGGCTTGGGCCTTATGGCGTACGGTCTATTCTGGTGGTTCCCCTGTTTTTACAGGATTCCTTTTGGGGCTTTGTTAGTTTTGATGACTGCCGGAATGACCGGGATTTTCCCGATGCTGAGGTCGGGATTCTGCGTTCCGGGGGAATGCTCATCGCCAACGCCATACTGCGTTTTGAAATGACCGAAAACCTTATCCAAGCCCGGGAAGAAGCCCTTTCCAGTACCAAGGCTAAGGGAGATTTTTTGGCGAACATGAGCCACGAAATGCGTACCCCCATGAACGCAATCATCGGCATGACCAATATCGCCAAATCCTCTGCGGACCCGGAAAAGAAGGATTATTGTCTTTCTAAAATAGAGGATGCTTCCAATCATCTTTTGGGGGTCATCAACGACGTGTTGGATATGTCAAAAATCGAAGCGAACAAATTTGAACTTTCCTTTACGGAATTCAATTTTGAAAAAATCCTTCAGCGGGTGGTGAATGTAAATAATTTTCGGGTTGAGGAAAAGGAACAGAATTTTACTGTAAAGCTGGATAAAAATATTCCCCGTACTCTTATTGGGGATGATCAAAGGTTGGCCCAGGTTATTACCAACCTTCTTTCCAACGCCATCAAATTTACGCCCCAGCATGGTTCCATCCAACTGAGTACCTTTTTTGAAAAAGAAGAAAACGGCGTCTGTACTATCCGGATTGAGGTAAGCGATTCGGGGATCGGGATCAGCGAAGATCAGCAGCGCAAACTCTTTACGTCCTTCGAGCAGGCGGATAGTAATACTTCCCGGCGTTTTGGCGGTACCGGCCTTGGGCTTGCGATTTCCAAGCGTATCGTCGAAATGATGGATGGGCATATATGGATAGTGTCGGAACTTGACAAGGGTTCAACCTTTGCTTTTACCATTCAGGCAAAACGGGGATCGGAAAAGAACGGTCTCCTCCGGCCTGGGATAAATTGGAAAAATATCCGGCTTCTTGCGGTGGACGATGATCCGGATATATGCGCCTATTTTCTGGATCTAGCCCAGCAGCTCGATCTCCACTGCGATACTGCCGCCGGTGGAACCGAGGCCCTCGCCATGATTGAACAAAAGGGGCCCTACGATATTTATTTTGTTGATTGGAAAATGCCCGGCATGGATGGTGTGGAATTTTCCCGCCGCGTTAAGGAGCGGAGTTCGGGGACCTCCGCGGTTTCACAACCAGAGTCGGTTGTGATCATGATATCCGCGGTGGAATGGAGTACCGTTATGGACGAGGCACGGCAAGCCGGTGTGGACAAATTCCTCTCTAAGCCCCTCTTCCCTTCCGCCATCGCCGACTGTATCAACGAATGTCTGGGCGCCGAAAATGTACTTGCGGAGAATCAGCAGCCGGGGCATATTGATCGTTTTGAAGGGTCTCATCTCCTGCTGGCGGAGGACATCGACATTAACCGGGAGATCGTACTTGCCCTGCTGGAACCGACGGCTATTGAGATTGATACTGCGGAAAACGGAAGGGAAGCGGTGGAAATGTTCAGCGGGAACCCGGACAAGTACGATATGATTTTTATGGATATCCAAATGCCCGAAATGGACGGCTATGAGGCGACTCGGCGTATCCGTGCCCTGGATAATAAGCGGGCGAAGGAAATTCCCATCATTGCCATGACTGCCAACGTGTTCCGGGAGGATGTCGAAAGATGCCTTGAAGCAGGGATGAACGGCCACGTCGGCAAGCCTCTGGCCATGGACGAGGTGTTGACAAAACTCCGTACCTTTTTGCGCAATAATACTGCGGGTTGAAAAATTAACTCAAATTGCTAGAGCAAAGCCATCCCGCCCGGCTTCTTTTGCCCGGTAGAGAGCCTCATCGGATTTGCTGAATAATTCCTGGTATACCTGTCCATCCTGCGGAGTAAAGGATATTCCGATACTTGCGGTGATACCCTTCTCGCCGCCCGGCGGAATAATTTTCAGCCATTCATCGCGAATCTGCCGGGCCTTTTGTTCCGCCATAGCGACAGAACCGATACTTTTGCAGAAGACCGCAAATTCATCGCCCCCCAATCTGCCGACAATATCCGACTCACGAACCACTCTCTGCAGAGCGTGTGCGCATTCCGACAGAACCATGTCTCCTGCGGCATGGCCGTAATTATCATTGACCGCTTTAAAATAATCTACATCAATCATCAAAAAGGCATTAATCTGACCTGTATCCTGCCGGAGGCGCAGGACGGCGCCTACCTGCTGCTCGAAAGCGCCTCTGTTGCAAAGCGAAGTCAGCACATCCGTTTCTGATTTGATGGTAACAATGTTCAAGCTGGTGATGTACTCGTCAATCTTCCGCACCATGGATTTCAAGGATTCGGCAAGGCTTTGCATCTCATCCCCGGTGTTGATATCCATAGATAGAATATCGGATGCACCGATTGATTTCCCGCCCTTCGGAGGAGAACCCTGCTCGTCGGGTTTTCCGGAGGGTTCCAGGCTGTTGACAAGAAAGCTATCCGCCGCCTTTGCCATAATATTGATCGGGCGGATGATGGCTTTCTGAATAATATATAGATATATTACCGCAAACAACGCAGTAATTATAAGTATGATAATTGCAAGCTGCCAGAGATATGCAGATTGCATGGCTACCACCTGGTTCACATCAAAATCAATTCCCACATATCCTTTACACGTTCCGTCGCTGCCAAAGAGCGGCTCGCTCACGGTTATTATCCAGCCGTATTGGGTCATTCCCATGACGGTGTCAACTTTTCCACCCTTTCGCAGCTGCTGTGCTGTGGCGTCAGGGTAAAGACGTCCAACCGTTTCGTCATCGTCAATATATGTATAGGGATCATAATGCCCCAATTCACACCACATATCCGATGGGTCGGTATCATATATATACGTAATTCCATCCTCTGCCGCCCGAAACACATACAATGCCTGAGCCTCACATTCAAGATGAGCTTTCGTAAGTAATTCCATGGTGTCATCGTACTTTTTATCGGTGGTAAGGGTATCGAGATATGTATCCAGGGAATCGGGATCAATAATTGCTGCCACAATGCCTGCGGTGGTTTCTCCCATTCTAAAATAATATTCTTCCGTTGATTTTTTGAAGCGTAAATACCCAATTATCATCATAGCGCCGCTTAGCACCACAATCATAAGGACAATTAAGGCTGTTAGCCATCTGCCTACCGAGCGACTGGTTTTTCGTCCCTGCATTGTTTGGTTTTTCATTTGTATGCCTGCTAGTTTAACCTCATTTAGCAAAAACATTCAATGTATGGGAATATACCACACATATGTATAGTTATATGTCTATAAATCATGAAACAGCGAATAATTTTCAAAAAACCCACAAAAAAAATTAATACCCGCTAAAAATACCGGTACATTGAATTTGCCTGGAATACGGGCGATCCTTAATACTCAGATCATGATATCCTCTAAAAAAAACTGGAAAATTGACCTGAAAAAGAAAATCTGCCGGAATGATGTAATTGGAATCGAAGTTTCGTTTATTATTACAAACGAAAACAAGCTCTTTGGTAATATCACCAGAACGGACATGGGCTTGCATCAGTATATCGCCAAAATTGAATGTGATCTGGAGGGTATTCCTGAACAGTTAATTAACTTGGCCAGATATTATTTTGCAAAAAAATACTACAAAAAGAACAATCCTTATGAAAATTTGCCGAATCCGGTTTTAATCCTGCAAGGGTATGGCTCATGACTTTAGCGTATCGATATATTCCGCGGCGCAATGGGCGGCGATGGCTCCTTCGGCAGCGGCGACTACCACCTGGCGGAAAGGGCTGCAGCGGACGTCCCCGGCGGCGAAGAGGCCCGGGATAGAACTGGCCATGCGCTGATCCGTGATGATATAGCCTGTTTCGTTGGTTTTTGCATCCGGGACGAGGGCGGTCTGGGGGGTGGTTCCGGCGAAGATGAATACTGCGCTGACCGACTCTTCGTACTGGGTTTTGTCGGCGGTGTTTTCCAGCAGTATTGATGTGACCTGTTTTTCACCCCGGATTTCCAGGGGGCGGGTATTGAGGCGTACATCAATGCGGGGGTTCCGGAGGACCCGCTGGGCCAGGCCTTGTTGGGCGCGGAAGGTATCACGGCGGTGGACCAGGATGACCTGATCGGTCAAGAGCGAAAGGTATTGGGCTTCATCACAGGCTGCGTCACCGCCGCCAACCACCAGGACCTTCTTGCCCTTAAAGAAAGGGCCGTCACAGGTGGCACAGTAGGAGACGCCCCGGCCTGCGTACTCCGCCTCGCCGCTTATGCCCAAACTCCGGTGGGTAGCGCCGGTGGCGAGGATTACCGCGTAGGCGCGGAGTTCCTTGCCGCTGCCCAGGCTTGCGGTGAAAAGGCCGCCTTCCTTCTTGAGTGAAAGGACCGCATCGCCGATGATTTTGGCGCCGAAGTTTTCAGCCTGGCGGCGCATGTCCTGGGCAAAATCGAAACCCGACCGGGGGGTGGCATCGCCGGGGTAGTTTTCCAGCTTGTCGATCACCAGGGTCTGACCGCCCGGAGACATCTGCTCTATGGCCAGGACCTTAAGGTTGGCCCGGCTGCCGTATTGGGCGGCGCTCAGGCCCGCGGGACCGGCTCCTAAAATTAATAAATCAGCGTCTGCCTGTGCCATGAATGCTCCTAACACTATAATAAGTAATGCCCCATAGTACCGTCAATAGGAATATGGTACAATTCACATTGATGAAAAGGATGTTTTTTTCGGGGTTGTTTCTTTGATCCTGGCGGAATTGGTGTTCATACCCTGTCTGTCCGCACAGACGGTTCAGTTCCCTGCCCTGGAGCCGGATCCACGGGCTCTTGAATTTGCCCGGCGTGGGGATTATTCCTGGCGGGATATCGGGGAGATTGCCCTATGGGCTTCTTCCATCGGAACCCAGGGGGCGTCCAATGAAGCTGCCCAGGCGGAGCTTATCAGAAATACTGTGGCGGAGCTCCTGGCCATGCCGGATCTGCCCATGGACGCCAAGGGGCGTGGAGAATTTGTTCTCACCTTTGTTCACCAGCGTTTTCTCAAGGGCTATGTGGAAAATCAAACCCGGCTGGATGAGGTTTTCAGGACCGGGCGGTATAACTGTGTTTCTTCGGCGGTACTCTACGCCGTCTTTGCCGCTGCGGCGGGACTGGATGTTTCGGGGGTGATGACCAAGGACCACGCCTTTATCACGGTGAACACCGGCGCTGAGTCTATCGACGTGGAGACCACCAACCCCATGGGCTTTGATCCGGGGAATCGCCGGGAATTCCACGACGGCTTCGGAAAGCTTACGGGCTATGCCTATGTTCCCGCCCGGAATTACCGGGACCGGACTTCTATCAGCCAACTGGAACTGGTTTCCCTCATCTTAACTAACCGCATATCCGAACTGGAACGCCGGAACCGTTTTGCTGAGGCAGTTCCCTTGGCGATAAATCGGGCCGCGTTCCTCAGGGATCGCCGTAACCCTGTGTCCTCCCCCTTCTTTACAGACCCCCAGCGGGATCTGATAGACCGGCTGCTAAACTATGGATCAGCCCTCATGAAATCCGGGCAGGAAGCAACGGCCCTCCAATGGGCGGCTCTGGCGAGTAACCGGTACCCCGATGATGACCGATGGCAGGAATTTATCTACGCCGCTTTGAATAATCTTCTGGTTAAGCTTGTACGGGCTCAGCGTATAGCAGATGCCCGGAACACCCTGGATGCTAATACTTCTATTCTGAGCCGGGATAATTTTAACCGTCTGGAAGCGCTGGTACTGGACGCAGAATTGGTGCAGCGATCCGAGGCAGTACGGACCGCGGAGGAAGCCCAGGCAGTTTTACTGGCCCTTGACACTGCCCGGAGCAGGGGGGCCATCAACGAAGGCAGGGCTAAGGAGCTGCGTAATTTTATCATCCTTAAGGAAGGGGAACGGCTCTCCTCCGCCGAGGGTTCCCTGGCTGCCATACGCTACACCGATGCTGCCATAGCCCGGTATGGCCGGGATTCCCAGCTGGAAAGCGCCATCCGCATATACCGTAATAACCGCTTGGCAGAACTGCACAATGCCTTTGCGGATCTGTACAACAACGGAGACTACGATGGGGCTGCCCGGGTCATCCGCGCGGCTTTGGAGGAATTCCCGGGGAACCGGAATCTGACCCAGGATCTTAACCTGGTGGAGCGGGCTTTGAAAAGCCGGTGATGAAAATCATCTCTCCCACGGGTGGTTTTAGCCTTGTTATGTTATTTTTCCATAAGATCGGCGTATAACCCTGCTAAACGTTTCCGTAAATGTAACACCGCGTAATGTTTGCGTGATAAAACCGTATTAACCGGCGTATGGGTTTTTTCCGCCACCTCTTTTACCGAAAGCCCCATGTATTCCGTCAGCTCAAAAACTTCCCGTTGTTCCTTAGGTAATTCTTCCAGAGCATTGTTTATCTCATCTAAAACAAAGGATCGCAGATATTCTGTCTCCGGCGTTGTTTCGGTGTCAAAGACAAGGTCCGCTATATCCTGTAAAACAAATTCATCATTCTCATCATCATAGTACACGGGCATTTGTTCATCATGCTTTTTGTTCTGATGGTTGATTATCTTGTTGCGCGCTACCCGGTAGAGCCATGCCGCGGTTTGTTCCACCGGCTGGGCTAAACTGTTCACCCGTGTAAATTGGTAGAAAACTTCCTGAAGAATATCATCTGAATCCTCAGGAAGGCGTACCCGTTTACGGATGAACCTTGAGAGCCTTTCGCGGTATGTATTAAAAACTTCGGTAACCGTCTGTATTTTAATTTTTCCTTTCTATAATTATCGGTTTGTCTCTGAACGTACAAAGGCAATGGTTCCTGCTACAAAAAACACTGCGGTGAATGCGCCGATGATCATCAAATCAAGGGCGGGGGCAAAGAGGGTAATGGTATTGGCAGCGCCCATGGTTTGATAAAATACCCCGCGGGCAAAGTCAATGCAATAGGTCATGGGCAGAAGGCGGCTCAGGACGGCCATGAGGCCCGTAGAGTGGTTCACCGGGATCAATGCGCCGGAAAGAAACATCTGTACCATGGACAGCATCATAACAACAAACCCGGCGGTGGCGCTCTTGCGGATAAAGCCTATGCACAGGAGGGCGAGGGAACCTGCGGCAAGGCACATGAGGGGTGATACGGCCAGGAGAAGCAAAAATTGTGAACCGCTCAAGCGTGCGCCTATACAAAGTCCCACGGCGAGGGTTGCAAAAAATTGTATATAACTCATCAGGGATGCACCGATTATTTTTCCAAAGATGATGGCATAACGGGAAATCGGTGAGACGAGGATCTCTTGGGTAAAATCATTTTCTCGATCCTCAACCAGGGAGGTGATCCCCATCATGGTTATCATAAATAAGCCGTTGACCAGCATCCCGACCAGCATAAACTGGTTAAAGTCAAAGCCCATATTGAAGCCCATATTTTGAGACAGCTGGCTGCCGAACATTCCCAGCATCATAACCGGCCAAATGAGGGCCATGATAATGCGGGAGGGCGATTTAAGGCTTAACATAAATTCCCGGCTTGCGATGGTAAGCACGGCGTTTACTTCCCGGGCAGCTTTGTTCATGTGGGTATTCATGCGGCGCCCCCTTCGGTAAGCAGGTTGATATAGGCGTCTTCCAGGGAGCCCTGGCGCCGTAGTTCCTTTAACTCCTCCGGCGTACCCTCAAAAGCAATGCTGCCCTTGTTTATCAAACAAAGATGATCCACCTGTTCTGCTTCGTCAATATAGTGGGTGGTGAGAAATACGGTGGTGCCGTATTCCCTGCGGGTTTGGTTGATATAGTCCCAGAGGGACCGGCGGCTTACCGGGTCAAGCCCCTGGGATGGCTCATCAAGGAACAGCACCTCGGGCTGATGGATAAGGCTGCGCACAATTTCTATTTTCCGCTGCATGCCACCGGAAAAAGTTTTGAGGGGCTTCCAGAGTTTGTCCGCAATGCCCATAATCTCCGCGAGCGTAATAACCCGTTCCCGGTAGCTCTTCGGCATCCAGCTGAAAAATGGGCGGTAGCCGTACATTCCATAGAGGCAGGCGTGGAGCCGGATATTTTCTTCCGCCGAAAGGTCCAGATCCAAGCTGGGCTTTTGGAAGATGATGCCGATATGCGCCCGCGCTTCCCGGGCGTTTTTTTCAATGTCGAAACCCGCAACACGAATTTCGCCGGAACTTTTCCCCAGGGTGGTGGTAAGTATCGAAATGGTGGTAGTTTTTCCCGCGCCGTTAGGTCCCAGGAAGGCAAAGAATTCGCCTTCCTCAACAGAAAAACTGATGTTGTCCACCGCTGGTTTACCAGCGCCCTTATACTGTTTGGTCAAATTTTGAACGTCTATAGCCATTTTCATTTTGTATCGTCCTCTTTTTTTGTATTATCGTGGTCATGGCCGTTATGGCCGCCCCAAAAGTCGTGAAACCCATGGCGCTTTGCGATAAATTCCCTGCGTTCCTCCTCCGACATCTGCATCCATTTTTCCCGAAATGGATTGTCGTGTCCCCGGCCTCCGCGGGAAGTTTCGCTGGAAGTTCCGGCAAGTCCTATTCCCGCCAAACGGTGGCTTCCTCCAAGCCCCATTCCCCCAAAGAGGATACGGGCCAGCGCCAAAAGCCCCACTGCCTGAAGATAGTTTATCTCGGGCAGGCCGAAAATCGCCGGAAATAACCAATTCCATAGGAACAGCACGACGCCACCGAACAGGACAATGATTACTAGAAAAATGCCCATGTAGGGTAATCTACTAAAAGGTTTGTTCATTTTTTTATTCTCCTTATCTATGTAGACAAGTGAGCTGGGGAAATATTTTATATTTCTGATGAATTTCTGGCGATAGCCCTAATCCTTATTGGAACCTGCAGCGCCGCCTTTGCCGGACCTGCCCGAGGCGGCCCTCCAGAGTTTTTTTATCACCCCTATTTTCCCAAAAAGGAGCCAGAAAAGCAGGGTGAGGATCAGGATGGAGGGGATACCGTAGATCACAATCCCCAAAAGAACCACGAGAACGGCGGAAACAAATTCTCCAAAGCCGTTAAAGAGTTCACGGAAACGATCCCCTAGACCAGGCGCAGAATAGGAACTGCTCGCCGGGTTGATTATAGTGAGTTCCAGGGTTGCAAAATCCACCAGGTTTGCCAGATAGCGGAGTTCCTTTCCCGTTCCGTCAATTTCATCCTGCAGCTCTGCGATCCGTTCCTCCACCGAGAGGATCTCCTCAATATCCTTTGCCTTTCCCAGATAATTCTGAAAGGTTTTAAGCAGTTCCCGTTTCGTCCCAAGCCTTCCCTCAAGGTCATAATAACGGAGGGTTACATCTTCGGCGTTTTCAGAACGGTAGAGCAGCCTGCCCATGCCATTCATCTCCGCAAGCAGTGAATCGTAGGATGCCGAGGGAACCCGGATCGTATAGCTTCGGGAATTTTCGTTGATACTGGATGAGGAGGCATAGGCGCCGTATTTTTCCATCGCCGCGGTGATCGAGGCATCCGCTGCCGCCGGGTCCTCAACCCTGAGGCGGAGATCCGCCCGCTTCACCAGTTTTCGCTGGACCGGAACAGCAGCGGTCCCGGCGGAAGTATCATCTCCGGGAGCCCCTTCAGCGTAATCCGCATCAGCTGCCGGCAACGCTTCTCTTTGATCCGCCGCCGATATGCTGCTTTTCGCAGAGGCAAATCCCCTCGACGCCTGTTGTCCGCCCCTGGCAGAACAGCCACCGGCGAAAATCACCGTCACTAAAAGAACTATCCCGAGCGTACCGCACTTTTTCATAGATACCTGCCTTATTCTTCCGCTAAATCATTCGTTAATATATTTATCCAATCCCGGCGAGCATACATAAATCGGTATAGAAATATTTCATTTGTTTTTTCTTCCACATAATATAGCAGCATATAATTTTTTATCTTTATAAATCTAATCCCTCTTGATGCTAAATATTTATTATGAACTAATGGCCTCGAAAAAGGATTTTCTTTTAATTTCTCATATACTTTTTTTAATTCAGCGACATGCTTTTCCGCTGCCATAGGCACTTTTAAGATGTTTCTTATGTAAGCAATTACTGAAACTATATCATCATTAATCGTGGAAGAAAATGTCAATGTATACATTTTTATTTTCCCAATGCAGTATCCATATTTTTGATAATCTCGGCCTCCGTTAATGTTCTTCCATTTTTTATATCATCTATTCCTTCCTGAAGTAATTTATACAATTCGTTTTTCCCTGATAACGCTTCATATGTTTCTATACTCATTACAGCAAGATCCCCCTCACCATTTTTAGTTATAAATATTGGTTCCATGTATTTATGGCAAAATGCGGAAATTTCACTATACTTATTTCGTAAATCGGCGCTTTTCTTTATAACCGGCATAAAAAACCTCCAAAAGTATCTATACCTAAATATTATCAATATTTTGATATTTTATCAAGCGTTATTCCGGATGGGCTGTAAAGGCTGAAACCCATCCGGACCCTTTCTTTACCGTCCTATTCCTATTATACTAATGAAGATATTCAATTTTCAGGAGGAATCATGGCTCATTGCGTAGTTCCGGAAGCGGAAGCTATTTTAGATAAGGAATACTCCGTTTTGGACAAGGGGTTTATACGCCTGGTGGATTATCTGGGGGGGGATGAGCGGGTGGTGCAGTCCGCCCGGGTTTCCTACGGCGAGGGGACCAAGAGTTATCGGGAAGATGCGGGGCTCATCGACTACCTGCTCCGGCACCGACATACCAGCCCCTTTGAACAGATTGCCCTGACGTTCCACATAAAGATGCCCATCTTTGTAGCCCGCCAGTGGATACGTCACCGGACGGCCAAGCTGAACGAGATTTCCGGTCGTTATTCGGTGATGAAGGACGACTTTTATGTTCCTGCTCCCGGGGATGTTGCACTCCAGAGTACGGACAATAAACAGGGCCGCTCGGAAGAAACCCTGAATGGGGGGGCGGTGGAAAAGGTGCGCTCCTCCCTGGGTGAGGAGCAGAAACACGCCTACGGGGAGTATACGGCGCTGATCGACCAGGGCATAGCCCGGGAATTGGCCCGGATCAACCTGCCCTTGTCCTTATATACCGAATTGTACTGGCAGATTGATCTTCATAACCTGTTCCATTTTCTGGAACTCCGGCTGGACGTTCATGCCCAGAAGGAAATCCGCCTTTACGCCGAGGTTTTGTTGGAAATCACCAAAAAGGTGGCACCCCGGTGCTGCGAATCCTTTGAACGGCATCTCTTTGGGGGGGTGAGCTTCTCCAAGGAGGAATTCGCCGAGCTAAAAAGGCGCCTTGATGGTAATTCCGCTTCCGGGAGCGGTCTGAGCGGTAAGGCGCTGGAACGGTTTGAAGAGAAGATCCGTAGTGGAAAACAGGCATAAGGTAAAATAAAATTAAGGGAGAGGTTTAAAATGAAAGGACCAATTTTAGTCGTATTAGCCGCCGGTATGGGAAGCCGTTATGGCGGGCTTAAACAAATGGACCGGATAGGGAAGAGCGGTGAAGTGCTGCTGGACTTTTCGGTGTTCGATGCCAAACGGGCGGGGTTTACCAAGATTGTGTTTATTATCCGCCACGATATCGAAAAGGATTTCAGGGAAATTGTTTTGAGCCGGATCAAGGACCATATCGAATGTGAGCTGGCCTTCCAGGATCTGGACACCCTTATCCCGGCGGATGTTCTGGCGAAAAGCCGGGAAATAGGCCGGACCAAACCCTGGGGAACCGCCCATGCTCTGCTCTGCGCCCGGGACAAAATCGACGCCCCCTTCACGGTGCTTAATGCGGATGACTTTTACGGCCGGGAGGCCTTTGCGGCTATGGGAAAATATTTGGCGGATCCCGCTATCACCGACGGCGCCATTGTGCCCTTCCGGCTGGAGAGTACCCTCAGCCCCCAGGGTACGGTTACCCGCGGAGTCTGCGAGGTGACCCAAGGCTATCTTTCCTCGGTGGATGAACTTAAGTCTATCGAAAAAAAGGACGGCAAGATTTTCAACACCGGTTCTGATGGGGCGCGGCAGGATCTTGCTGCGGATACCCCGGTATCCATGAACTTCTGGGGCTTCCCGGTGAGTATCTTCCCAAAACTGCAAAACTATTTTGATGATTTTCTTAAGACCTCGGGTTCGGAGCTGAAGAGCGAATGTTACCTCCCCCTCGCGGCGGACTGGTTCATAAAAAAAGGGTTCCTCAAAATTAAGGTTCTCAAGGCGGATTCCGAATGGTTCGGGGTTACTTATAAAGAGGATCGGGAAGCTGCGGTTAACCGTATTGCGGAACTGGTTTCCCAGGGGGTTTACCCGGCATCGCTTTGGTAACGGAACAGAAAAAATAGACTGTGGGGAGATTCTTGCAGGAATTATCTGCATAAACGGGAGGAGGAGGGGTATCCCCGGCCGAACGTGCATGTAGAGCCTGCTTGCGGAGCCCCTTCGGGTCTCCTCCAGCAGAGAATTCCATATACGTTCGGTCGGGGATACCCCTCCTCCTCCCGCCTATGTTAGCTATACTGTGGGGAATAGCTAATCGGTAACTATGTTTTGTTATAATACAACGTTATTGCGATAGTATTACTATACTGATCTCATACTAGGTATACCCTTCCCGAAAAGCGTCCACTTCCCATACTCCTGACACCGGCGGATGGGGGAGGGGGCGTCCCTGGCCGAATGCATTATGGAATTCCTCGCTGGAGGAGACCCGCAGGGGCTCCGTAAGCGAATTCTACATGCGCATGAGCGCCAGGGATGCCCCCTCCCCCATCCGTCTTTGCCGACAAGTCCGGGAAAAAGTGTACGCTTTTCAATCCTACTTGAGACGCTTCCTCAGCTTCCGCCTATTTTTCCGCATATTCTCTCTTTCCTGCAATTCTTCCGCAGTAGGCGGCTTTGACGGATCCGGAGCATCGGGATAGATACGCACCGCTTCGTTGTCGGGAAGTTTGCGGGCGATAAAGAACCAAACTATGGCCAGGAGTACCATGCAGAAGGAAAAGACCTGACCGGTGGAGAAACACAGGGGCGGATGAGCCTGGGCGGGGGAGAGAGTTGTGGGAATGAGTTGGATGCGGTAACCCAGATCGGAATCGGGCTCCCGGAAGTATTCGATGAAAAACCGGAAGATACCGTAGCCGCCCAGGTAGAGGCTGAGCAGGAAGCCCTTGAAGGGTTTTCGATTCCGCCAGATCCAGATGATCAGCCAGAGGATCAACCCTTCGAAGAGGGCCTCGAAAAGCTGGGAGGGGTAGCGGGGCAGGTTCACCAGGGTGGAGCCGCCGGGAATGGTGACGCCGGTTTTTTCCGCGGCCTCCCGGACCCAGCTTTCCTGCGGGGAAAGGGGTTGGGCATAGGGGAAGATTATCCCCAGGGTGCCTGTGGTTACCCGGCCATAGAGTTCGCCGTTGATAAAGTTTCCCAGGCGGCCGAAGGTGTAGCCCAGGGGAATGCTGGCGGCGTACATGTCGCCGATTTCCCGGAAGTCAAACCGTTTTACCGCCGAATAGATCAGGATCGACAGGGCGCCGCCTATAACACCGCCGTGGTAACTCATGCCCTGGAGACCGGTGAAGCGGCCGTTCTGGAAGGGCCAGAATATCAGCCAGGGCTGGCGGCGGTAGATGTCCCGGGTTTCGTAGACAAAGGTGGCAAAGACCCGGGCGCCAACCAGCAGGGCCAGGATGCCCCAGAAGAAGAGCCCCGAAAGATCATCTTCGCTCATGGGGAAATGCCTTTCCCGCACCTGTTTACGGTAGAGCAGAAAAGCGATACCAAAGGCTACAATATACATGAGCCCGTACCAACGGAAGGGAAGGCCGGGGATTATCTCCGCCTTCAGCCATGGGGGAAACTGTACGGCAAGTAGGTTCATGGTTTAAATCCCTTTTGCATAGCGTTGGACAGGGTATACTTCAGAAAGTTATTTTCTTTTTTCAGCTTGGAGATTTCGATCTGCTGGGTCTTCACCGTTTCTATCAGATCCCCCTGGCTTAAAGCGCCGGAGTGCATCAATTCTTCCACATACTCCATCTTGTTTTCAAAGTCGATCTCCGCTTCTACCGTAGCTTCCTGGAACGTTTCGTTGATTTCCTCATCGGTCAGGGTAAAGTGGTCCTCGTCGGACTGGAGGATCTTGTCGGCAATGCGGTAGATGGCCTGGGAAATGACTGCCTGGGGTTTATAAATAGTTACGGGCATCCTGGAGGCAAGACTGGTATCCTGTATGGAGTCCCGGTATACAACCCCCAGGTGTTCAATTTTAAGATCCAGGTATATCTCGCAGGACCGGCGTATCTTCGTGGCAATATCCGCATCCTTGGGGTCCTGAACCATATTCATGATCAACCGGGGGTGGAGGCGATCCACATGGGCCTTAAACTTATTGTAGGACTTACCGTCGATCTTCTTAATTTCCTGAAGCATCTTGGGCAGGTAGAGCCGCTGCAGCCCGGAACCTTCCTTGCGGAGTTTTTCCAGGTAGTTGTAGGCCTTGGTTTCCTTGGCAAAGGCGGTGTACATGATCCGGAAGATAGTATTCTTGAGGAACACGTAGGCGTTCAAGGTGGCGGTTACCGTTGGGGCGGAGACGATGATCCCCTGGCCGGAGAGGAGGAAGAAATCCAGGATAGACTGATGGGTCCCGGCTCCTAAATCGAGGATCAGGATGTCTGCGTTCAGGGATAGGAGCCGCTTAACCAGGGCCTGGCGTTGGCTGGTCTTGAGGTTAGCGGTTCCGGGGATTTCCATATCCCCGGGAATGAACTTGAGGTTGGGTATGTCCGTATTGGCTACAACCTTGGAAAAATCCGAACGGGGATCGTTGAGAAAAGTCCCGATACCCAGCTGGGGGGCCTGGTAGCCAATGACCAGATGGAGGTTCGACGCCCCCAGGTCAAGATCCGCCAGAATGACCCGCTGACCCGCCTGGGCAAAGGCTACCGCAAGATTGGCCGCTACCATGGATTTGCCGACTCCGCCCTTGCCGCTGGCGATTGGAATGATACGCATTTTTAACCTTCCTCAGGAGCATCTTCGGGGAGCTCCTTTTCCCGTGGCAGCGTTTCCACGACCAGGATTCGTTTTTTCAATACCGCCCCACCAAGAACCGTAAGGGCGTCTCCGGCGGACAGAAGCAGGGCGGTTCCGATTATGGTAAAAATTCCCCGGGGAATACCAATCAAGTCGCCCTTAATGGTGGGTAATAAAAAAGCAAGCCACGCAAAGACCGCAATTACCGCAAGGATCTTCCCCGCCATGTACAGGGCGATATAGGGCTTATAGGCTTCAAGCCGGATCCATAGGAAAAAGCTCATCAGGGGAAACAGGCCGTTGGGGACGGCGTAAAAAACGTGGGGGAATATACCGCCCTCTCCGGATCCCCCGGGGGGAATAAAGGCTACAAGGAGACTCGTCATCACAACCAGCCGGATAAAATCGTAGATAAAAAAAATGAGCCGCAAGGGCCGATATGGTTCCATCATAGAAAATTCTACGGTTCTCGGGGATTAGGGTCAAGGGGGTTGGAGATCATCCCTGGCCCTTTCTGATATGCAGGGGTATGGAGCTTAGTTCCTTATTATCAATATATAAGACAAAATTCACCACCCCTTGATTGGCGAAATGCAGATTGGAAAAGGTAAACACCAGATGGGCTATGGCGGCGGCGCTTCCTTCCCCATGGACATCCACATGACCGTTTATGGGCTCAATGTTCAGCTCCCCGTTCAGGTCTAGGGTCTCAATCCGGAAACTATGGGTGTTGAATTCCCACATATCAAAGCGAATCCGGATAACCACTGCTAATTGGGGGTGGACGCAGGGAAAATTCCGGGCGATGATTGTGTCGAAGGTCCCCACTATGGTAAGTTTACCGCCGTTTTCCTGGGCAAAATCACAAAATGTAAATATTTCAGTTTTCATTGCTTGTTCTTAAAGCATGGGTTATATCCTTGATAAAATCAATATGCACAGGTACTATTAAGCCACCATGACCGATTTTGTTCACCTCCATGTCCATTCCGACTTTTCTTTATTAGACGGCGCCGCCTCGGTAGAAGCCCTGGCCGCCAAGGCAGCGTCCCTGGGGATGAAACATTTGGCTATCACGGACCACGGCAATATGTTCGGAGCCCTGAAGTTCCGTAACGCCTGTTTGGGCGACAAGGACCACCCCTTGGACCGCGCACCGGTACATCCCATTATCGGCAGCGAATTTTACATGGCCCCGGGGTCCCGGACCGAGCGGAAGGGCGGCGAGAACGGGAACAAGTACTACCATCTGATCCTCCTTGCTACCAACGAAGAGGGATACCGGAACCTCATGAAGCTTTCATCCTATTCGTATACCCAGGGGTTCTACTATAAGCCCCGAATCGACCGGGAGTTGCTGGAAAAATACTATGCCGGGCTTATCTGTCTTTCCGCCTGTCTGGCGGGGGAAATTCCCAGTCTGATCCTTCGGGGGCAGATCCAGGAGGCGGAAAAAACCGCACTCTGGTTTAACAGCCTCTTTGGGCAGGACAATTTTTACCTGGAAGTTCAGGATCACCGTATTAAGGAGCAAAGGCAGGTAAACCCCATAATCGCCGAAATTGCCGGGCGTACCGGCATCCCGCTGGTGGCCACTAACGATATCCACTATATAGAAAAGGAAGATGCCGTTGCCCAGGATCTGCTCCTTTGCATCGGTACCCAGGCGAAGCGGGGGGATGAAAAGCGCATGCGCTTTGAAACTGACGAGTTTTACTTCAAAACCGGGGACGAAATGGCAGCCCTGTTCCCGGAAGCCCAATACCCTGGCGCTATCGTCAATACGGTGCGGATCGCCGAGCGCTGTAAAACCGAGATTCCCAGCCCGGGACCCCTGCTGCCGGATTTTGAAATTCCTACGGGATACGCCAATGCGGATGAATACCTGCGGCAGCAGACCATGGAGGGGCTGGAAAAACGGTATCCCGCTATGGGCACTGAAGTTGCCCAGCGGGCGGAATATGAGCTTGGGGTCATTATCTCCATGGGCTTTACGGGCTACTTCCTCATCGTGGCGGATTTTATCAATTGGGCCAAGGAGCATGATATCCCAGTGGGGCCTGGGCGTGGTTCCGGGGCGGGCTCCATTGTGGCCTACGCCCTGCGGATTACCAACAACGACCCTATTAAGTACAAGCTGCTCTTTGAGCGTTTCCTCAACCCTGAACGGATATCCATGCCCGACTTTGACGTGGACTTTGCCAATGAGGGCCGTCAGGATGTGATCGACTATGTGACTGAAAAATACGGCAAGGAAAAGGTGGGGCAGATTATCACCTTTGGTACCATGAAGGCTAAGGCTGCAGTTAAAGATGTGGCCCGGGCGCTGGACATAAGCATTGACGAGTCCAACATGCTGACCAAGCTTATCCCGGAAGACCCTAAGATGACCCTGAAAAAAGCCTTTGAGCAGGAGCCCCGGCTGCGGGAACTGGAACAGGACCCTAAGTATCAGGAACTTTTTGCCATGGCCCGCAAGCTGGAGGGGAAGAACCGCAATTCCAGCATCCATGCTTCGGGGATCGTGATCGGGAAAACCGATTTGACCGACTATGTGCCCCTGTATCAGGATAAGAGCGGCGTTGCGGCGAGCCAGTACACCATGGACCTGATTGAACCCCAGGGTCTGGTAAAGATGGATTTTTTAGGACTTAAAACCCTGGACCTTATTGACCATTCGGTAAAACTTATCCGCCGCCGGGGTGGTGAATATGCGGACTTTGACATCGAAACCATAAGCGAGATCGGAACGGCGGAGTCCGATGCGGTTTTTAAAATGTTGGGGGAGGGGAAGAGCTACGGGGTGTTCCAGTTTGAATCTGAGGGAATGCAGAAGGTCCTTAAGGATGCCCAGCCCACCAGTATTGAAGACCTTATCGCCTTAAACGCCTTATATAGGCCGGGGCCTATGGATAATATCCCCCAGTTTATCGCTTCCAAACACGGCCGCCAGTCCATCGTCTATCCCGATCCCAGCCTGGAAGACATTTTGAAAGAGACCTATGGGGTTATCGTCTATCAGGAACAGGTCATGCAGGTGGCGCAGATCATTGCAGGGTACAGCCTAGGGCAGGCAGATATACTGCGCAGGGCTATGGGAAAGAAGAAACGGGAAATACTGGACAAGGAAAAGGTTCCCTTCATTGCCGGGGCGCTTAAGCGGGGCTTTAAAGAGGCGGACGCGGACCGGATATTCGAAATCCTGGCGCCCTTCGCCGGCTATGGGTTTAACAAGAGCCATGCTGCGGCCTATGCGGTGCTGGCCTATCAAACCGCGTACCTTAAGGCGAATTTTCCGGTGGAATTTATGGCCGCCAATATGTCCAATGAAATTTCCAGCGTGGATAAGCTCCCCCTCTATATCGATGAGGCCCGGCGTATGGGAATTTCCATTGATCCCCCGGACGTCAACCGTTCGGACCGGCTTTTCACCGTGGTGGATGGCCGCATTGTTTACGGCTTTGTGGGCATTAAGGGCCTGGGGGACGCTTCCGCAGAGGAGATTATAAACTGCCGCAAAGACGGCTCCTACAAGAATTTTATAGATTTCCTTGACCGGGTGAACATTAAAACGGTGGGTAAAAAGGTGGTGGAGATCCTCGTTAAGACCGGAGCCTTCGATGCCTTTGGCCAGACCAGACAGACACTGCTGCTGAATATGGAAATGGCGGTGGAACATGCCCAGAGCAAAAAGGCGGACAGGGAGCTGGGACAGGCCAGTCTCTTTGAGGATACGGACGAACAGGCCTACCCGGATTACCAGTTTACGATCCACCCGGAAATGGACCGCATGGAAAAGCTCAATATCGAAAAGGAACTTATCGGTTTTTATTTTTCCGGCCACCCCATGGATGATTACAGGGAGGCCTGGGAACAGTTTGTAAAGCTGGATCTCTCCGATACCGACAAGGCCCTCGAAAGGGATTATACCCTGATAGGGATATTGAAGACCCTGAAACCCTACACCAATAAGAGCGGCAAGTCTATGGCCTTTGGGTCCCTTTCGGATTACCGGGGCGAAATAGATTTGGTGTTTTTTGAAAAAACATGGGAAAGCTGCCGCGACAGGATTGCTGTGGGGGATACTGTTGCCATTAAGGGCCGTCTGGATAAACAGCGTGGCAGTCCAAGCCTGCGGGTAGATTCGTTACTCCCCGGGGATCGGCTTAAAATAAAAGAAGACCTTTTGGAATACTGTTCCTCCGCAGGCAGCTCTTCGGGAAACTTCGCCGGAAGCGGCGCTTCTGGAGGAAGTGATACTTCCGGGGCTGCCGTCTCCCGTGGAAGCGGCGCTTCCGGCGGAACTGCCGGTCATGTTCCGGAAAATTTTACGGAAGATCTGACGCTCCTGGATAATTATAAGGACGCCTGGGAACAGTTTGTAAAGCTGGACCTCTCAAAGCCGGAGGCCGCCTCCGAAGGGGAGTATACCCTGATAGGGATACTGACACGCCTCAACCCCATACTGACTAAGAAGGATAATAAGCCCATGGCTTTTGGATCCCTTACCGATTACCGGGGCGAAATAGATCTGGTCTTTTTTCCAAGTACCTGGGAATTCAACCGGGACAATGTTGAAGAAAATCGTTGTATTGCGGTTAAGGGAAAACTGGACAAGAGCCGGGAGAAATTGAGCTTCCAGGTAAGTTCGGTGCTTGAACTAGGAAAGCTCAGGCGAAAGGCCGCTAAAATAAACGATGGGGCCGAAACATCTCCTGCCGTTCCTGCGGGGCCTTCCTATCGGGAACTGCATATACGGCTGGATAAGAAGGCGGCGGAACGGGAGGAGAACCTTTTCCCCCTGCGGGATTATCTCTATGGAAGTTCCGGTTCCTGTTCGGTTTTTATCCACGTTCCTATTTTAGAGGACGAGGCGGTGATCCGTACCGCCGCCCAAATTACTGCATCTGCGGAGGCTTCTTGTATTGAAGCCCTAACCCTTTGTACCGGAGTTGTCGAAGTATGGCCGGAATAATGAACATACTGGGGGGGATCACCAGCCTTTACATGATCCTCATCTTTATCCGTATCATGCTTACCTGGTTTACCGGGGCAAATTACGGCAAGGCGTACCATCTTTTAAGCGGCATCACCGACCCCTACCTTAACTGGTTTCGCCGTTTCTCCTTCCTCCGGGTAGCCAATCTGGATTTAACTCCCGTCGTAGCCTTAGCGCTCCTGACGGTGGTGAACAATATTTTTCTTACCCTGGGCCGCTACGGTACCCTTACCATTGGTATTATCCTTTCCATGCTGTGTTCCGTCCTCTGGTCCGTGGTTTCCTTTGTCCTGAGTTTCTTTATCATTTTCCTGGTACTGCGGCTTATCGCCTACCTTGCCAACCGGGATGTGTACCACGGTTTCTGGCGGATCATCGACACGGTCTCCCAACCCATACTGTACCGCATTAACCGGATGATTTTTGGGAGACGGCTGGTACGGTTCATGACCGGTATCCTCACTTCTATTGGGGTTCTGCTGGCTCTCCGGGTCGGGTTGGAACTGCTGGTCCGGTTTGTACTGGATCTTCTGGTCCGGCTCCCCTTCTAATGTTCCTGCGGGAGCTTACCGCGTCGGCGGATCACCTCAAGGGCGCCGGTCCCGCTTCGGTTAAAGCCCTGGCCAAGGCCGGTATAAACAGTGTTGCTGCGCTTCTCTGTTATTATCCCCGGGACTGGGAAGACCGGAGCCGTTCGGTGCCCCTGGCGGATTATTCCCGGTACCCCGCGGTGTGTACCGTGGTCCGGGTTATCGCCCATGACTGGTTTGGTTTCGGCGCCATGAAAACCCTCAAGATTCATGTGGAGGACGAAAGCGGCCGTGCGGTTTTGGTTTGTTTTAACCGCCCCTTCCTGGAAAAACAGCTCGTAACCGGAATGCAGTACCGGTTGTGGGGCCGCTTCTACTATAAATACGGGGAACTCCAGTCCACCGCCTTTGAGTTCGAACCCGTGGAGGGGGCCGTTAAAGGCTTCGGCCATGTGCTGCCGGTGTATCCTCTCACCGCGGGCCTTAACCAGGGTCTGTTCCGCCGGCTTATCCGCCAAGCCCTGACCCAATACGCTAAACCCCTGGAGGATGAAATCCCGCCGGCCATAATCCAACGGGACGGCCTCCTCCCCAAAAGCGAAGCTATCCGCGCCTACCACTTTCCCGCTTCCGTGGAAGAACTGGACAGGGCCCGGAAAACCCTGATCTACGAAGAGCTTTTCTACCTGGAAGTGATAATTGGGCGGAGAGCCATGGAGCGGAAAAATACGGCGCCCCTGGTACAAAAAAAGCGGGAAGCCGGGAAGGATGGAGAACTTTCGGCTTTGCAGAAGCGGCTTCTGGAGCGGCTCCCCTTCAGCCTGACCGCGGGGCAAAGCGCGGCGGTTACGGAGATTAACCGGGACATGGATGGGGAGTATCCCATGGCGCGGCTGCTCCAGGGGGATGTTGGTTCGGGGAAGACCCTGGTAGCGTTTCTGGCGGCGCTCCGTGCGGTAGAATCACTATCTGGGGAAGGCGGGCAAGCGTCGTCGCCACATGGGCAGGCGGCGATCCTGGCTCCCACAGAATTACTGGCACGGCAGCATGCGGAGAACGCCGCGCGGCTTCTGGAACCGGTGGGCATCAGGCCGGCATTTTTGACGGGAAACCTTAAGGCAGCCGGACGCTCCAACCTTTTAAAGGCCCTGGCCGCCGGGGATATCGATATCGTGGTGGGAACCCACGCCCTCTTTTCCCGGGACGTGGTTTACCGGGATCTCCGGCTGGTGGTGGTGGACGAACAGCATCGCTTTGGGGTAACCCAGCGGCAGGCCATCATGGCCAAGGGTGATCACCCGGACCTTCTGATGATGAGCGCCACCCCCATACCCCGGACCCTGGCCCTTACCGTTTTTGGGGATATGGATGTTTCAGTGATCCCCGATCTGCCCCCGGGGCGGAAACCCGTAAAAACCCATCTGGCCAAGGAATCTAACGAGGCTAAGGTCTACGACTTTGTCCGTAAGGAACTTGCCGCGGGGCATCAGGCCTATTTTGTCTATCCCCTTATCGAAGCTGATACAAACAAGGACCTAAAGGATGCGGCTTCCATGGCGGACCGGCTGGGACGGCAGGTCTTTAAGGGGATGCGGGTTGCCCTGGTCCATTCAAAACTGGACGAGGAAGAAAAGCGGCGGACCATGGAGGCTTTCCGGCTGGGAGAAATAGCAATACTGGTGGCTACCAGCGTGGTGGAGGTAGGGGTGGATGTACCCAACGCCACCTGCATGGTCATAGAACACGCCGAACGCTTCGGCCTTGCCGCCCTGCACCAGCTCCGGGGCCGGGTCGGCCGCGGGGAGGCGCAGTCCTACTGTTTTCTGGTCTACTCCGATGCGCCGCCGGACCCGCCGGAATCCTTTGTCCAGGATGTCCTTACCGAGGACGGCAAGGTCCGGCTTAAGGTGATGCTGGAAAACAACGATGGCTTTGTTATCGCCGAGGAGGACCTCAAACTCCGGGGTCCCGGTCAGATTGCCGGTATCGAACAGTCGGGTTACCTGTCCCTGGGGGTAGCTGACCCCATTCGGGATGCCGAGGAACTTGCCCGGGCCCGTACCGACGCCTTTGCCATACTGGAGGAAGACCCGGGACTGCTGCTCCCGGAACACCGCCGCATAGCCCAGGTGCTGGAACGGGCGCCGCCGTTTTCGAATGTAACTCTTTAGGGTAATGAATTATTACGCAATCAACCAATCTAATACATTGATTTGTTTAATGCCCTTGTGCGATAAATCCATATAATCCATGCTTAGCAAAAATTTGGGATAATGATCGTCGATTTTATCCAGTGGGTCGATTTCCCGTGCAAAGGTTTTAGGGTCAATGACGGTTTGCGCCACTTGGTAATATTCTGTGATATCGCCTTCCTTTTCGGCAACGAAATCCACCTCCTGGCTGCCAATCTTGCCTATCGATATGTTGTAACCCCGATGGAGCAATTCAAGGTATACAATGTTTTCTAAGATATGTCCTATATCACCCTCATTCCGTTTGAGCAGAAAATACCGTAACCCGATATCCGCAACATAATACTTATCATTGGTTTTGAGCAGCTCTTTGCCTTTTACATCATATCTGCCGACTTTATACAAAATGAAACTTTTAAGGAGCGCTTCCAGATAATTTTCTATAGTCCGTGCATCGATCTTAAAGTTATCGCTGGCCATTTTATTTTTTATATTGTTTATGGATGTTTCATTACCGATATTATCAAAAATAAACTGTACCACTTTTTCCAGACGGCCAAGGTCTGCAATTCCTGTACGCTGCATTACATCTTTTAAGATCACCGCATTATATACAGCATCCAAATAATCATTGATCTGAGTGCGGTTACCCTTAAAATTCAGCGTATAAGGGAACGAACTGTTTCTTAGATAATCATTGAATTTTTTGGGCAGGTTGGTCTTATCAGAGAACGTGGACACATATTCCTTAAATGACAGTGGAAACATTTTGATCTCCACATATCTGCCGGATAACAGAGTCGCCAGTTCACCTGACAGCAGGTAGGCATTGGATCCGGTAACATATAGATCCACATTTTTTTTCAAATGCAAGCTGTCCAGCGCCCGCTGAAAATCCGTTACATTTTGAATTTCATCGAGAAAAATATAATTTTTTTTATTTGAAATGAGTCGTGTTTCTATGTGATCATTCAAGGTTTCCCACTCCAGCAGATTCCTGCTGCGCGCGTCTTCGAGATTGATGCTTTGAATTTGGGCAGGCTTTACTCCCCCATGGGTAATCAAATAATCCTGATACAATTCAAACATGGTGGATTTACCGCAGCGGCGCATTCCTGTGATAACCTTGATCAGCTGCGCGGTATCTTTGTAACTTATCAGCTTATTGAGATATATTGGACGGTTTATCAGCATTCTGAAATTATATCCCTCCTCAAATATATAATCAAGAGTTTTTGCATTTCAATGCTAAAACTTTGTATTTCTGATAGATTTTTGCATTGTAATCTAAACATATAACATCGGGTCAGAATGACCCACAATTCAGCCGGATTTGGGGAAATGGGCCTTTTTGAACCAATCAGTCGTTTAGAGATGCTTGGATGTGAGCGCCTGTCCTTTTTTCTAAATTATCCGCTCCCCACGGGACGTATCGAGTATTTATAATTCTTTATTATACAACGAATTATAAATACTACCCTCAAACACAAGTTAAATTTTATGAGTCACTGCAAATTTGGCATGGTTTTTGCTTGATATATAGTAACATTTAATAGGAGGCCCTAATGGCGACAATGACAATGAAAAAAACGACTAACAAATCCAGGAATATCCAGCGCGGTTCTTCCCCGAACCACAGTTCTGATGAAAATATTCTCTCCATGTATCTGAAAGAAATCAACCGGATTCCGCTTCTGACCAGGGAAGAAGAAGACGCTGCAGCCCGGGAAGCGGCCAAGGGTAACCGGGCGGCCCAGCACAAGCTGGTCAACGCTAATCTCCGCTTTGTGGTCAATGTGGCTAAAAAATACCAAGGCCAGGGGCTTCCCCTTTCGGACCTTATCAGCGAAGGGAATATCGGTCTTATGAACGCCATCGAACGGTACGATGTGGATAAGGGCTACCACTTTATCTCCTACGCGGTTTGGTGGATACGGCAGGCTGTTCTCAAGGCGATTTGCGAAAAATCCCGGATGATTCGGCTGCCCTTGAACCGGGCGAACGAGCTGGTGCAGATAGAGAAGGCCAAGAAATGCGTCCAGGAGGGCGGAAGCGGAGAATCGGAAATTGACGAAATCGCCAGGCTTTTGGTCATGGAACCGGAGCACGTGGCGGACCTTATCAATATTTCCAGGGACCTGGTTTCTTTGGAGAATCCCGTATATGACGAGAAAGATTCCGCCACCCTTGGTGATTTTATCGAAGATGAAAATTACGCCTCTCCGGAGAAATACGCCACCGATGCGGCTCTCCATGATGATATTGAAATGGTGCTGGATACCCTCAATCCCAAGGAAGCGGATATCATCCGTTACCGATTTGGGTTAGGCGAAAAAGCTCCCATGTCCTTAAAGGAAATTGGAGATTATTTCAATTTGACCAAGGAACGGATACGGCAGATTGAGAAGAAGGCCCTCCGGCGGCTGCAGCATCCTTCCCGCATGTGTGTTCTTGAAAGTTATGTAGCTTAGGATTATCATCCTACCCCATGGTGAAAGAAGAACCGCTTATTCCTAGGGCTGTCATATTTGATATGGATGGCCTAATGCTGGATACCGAGCGCCCCGCTATAGTTATGTGGACGAAGGCGGCAAAAGAATTGGGGTGGGAACTGCCCGAAGAGATAGGGCTCAAGACTATCGGCAGGGACGAGGAATCGACCAGACAAATCATTGTTGATTTTTGCAGTCCCGGGTTTCCCTACGAGAAGACCCGGGAATTAATGCGGGATCTTATTTTTAACCAGGGCGAGAAGGAAGGTATTCCCCACCGGCCCGGGCTCCTGGTCCTGCTAAATCATCTATCCCGGTTGAAGCTTCCCTTGGGGGTTGCCACTTCTACCCCTAGAGAAATTGCCCGGTGGAAGCTTGAAAAGGCGGGGATTCTGGAACGGTTTTCCGTAATGGCCTGCGGTGATGAAGTAGAGCGGGGGAAACCCGCGCCGGATATCTTCCTGCTTGCGGCGAAACGTTTAGACCAGGCCCCCCAAAACTGCATTGGTTTTGAAGACTCCCCCGCAGGGCTTACCGCCCTCCATGCGGCGGGTATCCCTTCGGTCTTTGTTAAAGACCTTGTGGAACCTCCGGAGGAGGTCCTCCGCTGGGTATGGCGGCGCTGCGGCGATCTTGCCGAAGCTGCTGAACTTTTCGGTCCCTAACGTTCTTCCCGTAACAAAACTTCCCTAAAACCCGCGTTGTAGAGCCGTTCGCCAAGCGCCCGCACCTCGTATCCCCGTATCCAGGGTATCTGTACCCGGGTAAGACCACCCTGGACCTCAAACACAGGGCTGAACCCAGCGTTTAGCAGGCGGTTAAAGGCTTCCTGGGCGTTTACACGGGTTTTGAAAGCTCCGACCTGGACCCGGTATAGGGTATTGTCCCGGGGACCGGGCATTCGGGGAACTACGCTGACCGAAGGTCCTTGATAGACCGGAGCCGGGGCAGCCCTTGGCGGGGAAGTCGGAGCAACTCTTGGAGCGGGAGCAACCCTGGGAGGAGGCGCCGGGATCCGTGCGGGACCGTTGGCCCCCGGTCTTTCTATACCGCCTATCCAGGGCTGAGCCAGTTCCGGCAGCCAGGGATCGCTTGGCTGTACCGGCCATGGTGTAGAATGGCCGATTTCCCAGGGCGGAACAATGGGTTCAATTTCCGAGGTTGGTATCGGCCCGGAGGGCGGCGGAGGTACGGTATAGGGAACCGGTGCGGCGGCAACCGAAGCTGCAGCCGGCGCCGGAGCGGTGGCTGCCGGATCCGCTGGAACTGCGCTGGCTGCCGGCGGCGCCGATGGAGCCGGAGTGGATGTTGCCGCAGGAGCCGCGGTGACTGCCGGATCCGCTGGAACTGCGCTGGCAGCCGGCGGCGCCGATGGAACCGGAGCCGCGGCGTCTGCCGGAGCTGTACCGGCAACGGCGGGCGGCGTCGACGGAGCAGTTGCCGGCGCTTCGGGTTCGGTACGTTTCAGTTCCGCCTCGATGGTAACCTGGGCGGAATCGTCAAATATGGCCAAGGCCATAGCGGCTGCGCTTGAAAGATCAATGATACGGGAACTTGTCTGGGGTATACGTTTTGTGATGGTAATCGTAGCCTGGGCTCCGCTTTCCAGGTTGGTTATGGTCACCTCCTGGCCTATGGGCAGGATAGCATGACCTGCTTCGAGATCATCCGACTCCATATCATGGGTTGCCGTTCCGGTCTGGACAAAATTCAGTGGATCCGATTGGGCGGCGCAAACCGCAGCAAGAATAACGCTTAACAGCGATGTTATAAAGATCCTTTTTATCATCTTGAATCACCTCGCTTGGGTTTTACCGCCTTCATGCCATGGGCAGATCCGGTAATTGGTTTAATTATTAACCATAGGACAAAATTAAACAAGTTGCCTGCGTCTTGAAGAGACAAAACGGGAAAAATCATTGATGTTTTTGACTACGATCTTATCGTTGAAGAGCTCCATTCGCCGCTGGGCAACAAAATGGGTGATAATTTCCCGGGCTTCGGCGACACCCATGGCTGCCCAGTGGGCAATATCATCCACCGTGGCTTGAAATTCCCGGCGATCCGTAGTCCGATCTATATCGGTTTGACCTTCCTCCAGCATAAGGAATACATCGGCAATACGAGCCTCGGGTTCCTCCAGGGTGAGGATCATGAACTTGCGCTTTGAATCGTAGAGGCGCTTGGCAAAGGTTTTGAGTAGTTTCAGGGCTATCTGGGGGTTTCCGGATATGAGGATGTCAAAATTTTTCCGGTTGAATTCCAGAACCAGTACCGTATCCAGGGCAATAGCGGTGGCGGACCGGGGGGAATTCTCTAAAATGGCCATTTCTCCGAACATTTCATTAGGCTGCAGGATATCCAGGGTCTTTTCCACGTCTCCGATAACCTTAACCAGCTCTACCCTGCCTTCCTGGATCAGGTAAAATGCATCCCCGGGTTCAAATTCGGAAAAAATCATCTCTCCGGGCTGAAAGGTCCGGGCAAAACGGGAAAACATCGAAAGATCAGGGATGAGAGTTGCCATTCTATGTCTTCCCCAGTGCTGTTAAGGCCTTTTTTGCCTTTTTATTAACCGGGTTATCCCCATCGGGAACCATGGAAAGGATCTTCGTGTAAAAAACCTCCGCCATATCTTTTTTCCCCCGGAGCTCATGGGAGTTGGCTATAAAAAAGAGGGCATCGGGCAGGTTGGGATGCTTTGGATAGGAGGTAAGCATAATAGTAAAATGCTGAATGCATTCATCAAATTTATTCATCATAAAAAGACAGCGTCCGATTTCAAAACTACTTTTGGCCATGTACTCGGGATCAGCAGCATCGTCCAGGATTTTTTTCAGGGTCATGAAGGCATCCTGGAATTTTCCTTGTGAGATACAGCTCACCGCATCGTAGTAAGCCTTAGCGGTGGCGGACCCCGCCTCTTCGGCGACTACCTGACCGATGGAAGATTTCCGTTTGACCCCGGGGACTTCCGTAGCTGCCGGGGAATCTGCGGTACTGCTTTCGGTACGCATGATCTGCAGGTTGCTCGCCGCCTTACCGGCATTCACCCCCGAAGGATAATAGGTAAGATAACGGCCGAATATGTATTGGGCCTGGGGGAAACGTTTATTTTTAAGGTAGTATTCCCCTACGTTAAAAAGGCCCTGTTCGGGATTTTTCGGATCGTACCCCTCTTTTTCCATGATATTTGCGGTCTGCCGGTGGACACGGCGCAGCTGTTTAGAAAAAATTTTGAGCATCTTCATGATGATCCGGATATTTGAGCCGACAAGCTGCTCAAATTCGGGAACAGAGAAGATCATAATGGTAGTTTCACGGACGACTATGGCGTTTTCTTCCTCAGGATACCGGCCCAGGGCGGCCTTTACCCCGAAAAATTCCCCGGACTGTACCGGATCGGAGATGTGCTCCCCGGTTTCAATGTCCTGGTAGTGCAGAGTTACATTTCCACTTTGGAGGAGATATATTTTATCTGCGGCGTTTTCTCCCTGAAAGTAAATGACCGCGCCGTCTCGGTACTGCACTGTTTTGGGCATCCCTGTCCTTTCTTGCGGATATTTGGGCGGCAAACCCCCCGTCCCTACGTCAATATCGGCATCTATATCAATTTATATTACACCATACTATACTATCCTACTATTGCGGAGCTATATGATCGATTTACACACCCATTCCAGGGCTTCTGACGGTACCCTGACACCATCGGAGTTGATAAAAACCGCCAAAGGGCGGAACCTTTCCGCCATAGCCCTGACGGATCATGATACTATAGACGGTCTTCAGGAGGCCCGTGAAGAAGCGGAGAAACAGCAGATCCGGTTTATTCCGGGGATTGAGATTGAGATCCATTATGAACCGGTTACGATCAGCGGTGAATTTCACCTTTTGGGCTTGGGAATCAGCAAACCCGGTCCGGTTTTTCGGGAGACCCTGGCGGATTTGAGCCGTCGGCGGGAAGAGCGGAACCTGCAGATCCTTGATGGTATGAAGGAAATAGGGATAGAGGCGGATTACGAAGAGATCCGGGCGCTTTCCGGGGGTGGTTCTGTAGGCCGGCCCCATTTTGCTTCCCTCCTGGTCAATCGGGGGATTGTAAAAAACCGGGAACAGGCCTTTGACCGGTACCTGGGCAAGGGCAGGCCCCTGTATATACCCAAGGAGGGACTGGAGTTTACCCAGGCTTTGCAGATTATCCGGGATGCGGGGGGAATTTCGGTACTGGCCCATCCGGGATCCCTTTACATTGCCTGGGGCCGGCTTCCGGGGTTTATTGCGGATCTGGCCGCCCAGGGACTTGAGGGTATAGAGGCCTGGCATCCTACTGCCAAGGTCCGGTTTTGCAAGCGGCTTGAGGAACTGGGGAATTCCCTGGGGCTTTATATCACCGCCGGCAGTGACTTCCACGGGGAATCCCGCCCGGATAGAAAACTGGGGATCACCGCCGGGGATCGAAAAATCGAGGATTCTCTCCTCGACTTGATCCCCCCCTTGCGTTTTTAGATGAAAAACCCTATAATTTAAGAATATTTGTGAATATTCCGAAACCCTTATTGTAGAGAGGTTATTGTGAAAAAAATTGTATTTCTTACAACCCTATTGCTCGTTCTGGCGGGGATACTACCGCTTGTTGCTCAGCAGAATAATCCTTCCGCCGCCGAAAAAGAAGGGTCCTACGCCCTTACGATAAGCTTGGAGCGGGTCTTCCCATACCGGAAGGGGTATGTGGTAAAATACCGGAAGGGAATGAGCGGGGTGGTGGACGCCTACCTGCCCCTTGAATGGTTCGAAGGAACCGGTAAAAAGGGCGATCTGATACTGATGGGGTCCGGGACTGATTGGCCCCATATGACGGTGTTTTATAAGGATGGAGAATTCGACCATGTCCGTCTCTATGTACGGAAGGAAAGATCCCATGAATCCTGGGGTAATATACCCCTTCATGTAAATCTTGATGACAAGTTTGAGAGCGTAGAAGGTATTAAGCTCGTATTTTAATGGCTTCCTTTCCGGATTTAAGTCGTATACAAGAAGCTATCCGCGGGGAAAAACTAGACGGGTGGCTTTTTTGTAATTTCCACCACCGAGACCGGTTGGCGGATGACATACTCCATATTAACCGTAACGATACTAATTCCCGGCTCTGGGTTTACGCGGTTCCCGTAGAGGGGGAACCTATCGGTATTATCAATACCGTTGAGCCGGGTATTCTTGATAAACTTCCGGGACAGAAAAGGATGTATTTTGGCCGGGAAGAACTGCTGATTCTCCTGAAGACCCTTGGGGGAAAGCGCTGGGGGGTTCATATTTCCGATACCCTCACCATGGTCTCCTACTTAGATCAGGGGATCGCCGTGGTTCTGGAAAACGCCGGTCTGGAACTGGCCTCCGCCGCAGGGCTGGTCCAGCGGTTTAAGGGGCTCCTGGACGGGGAGGGTATTGCTTCCCATGAGCGAGCCGCCGCAGCCCTCTATGATGTTGTGGAACAGACTTGGGAGACCGCCCGGAAAGCTTATATGGATAAAACATCCCTCAGTGAAGGGGATCTGCTCCGGGTTATGACCGCAGCCATAGAACACCGAGGGCTCATAACGGATCACGCCCCCATTATCGGAGCCGGGGCAAACGCCGGAAATCCGCACTATAGCTGTACCGGAGCGGGCGACCCTATCCGGGAGGGCAGCGTGGTTCAGTTTGACCTCTGGGCCAAGGAGCGGGATCCCGGGGCTATCTATGCGGATATTTCCTGGGTTGGGGTTTTTGCCCCCGCCCCTTCAGCGGAGTATGAAAAGGCCTTTAGAGAGCTGGTTTCCGTTCGGGAAGGGGTGTACGAGTACATCGCCGGGGAAATAGCTGCCGGCCGGACCATCTCCGGGGCCATGGCAGATGCAAAAGCCCGGAAAGCCCTGGTCAGCCTGGGTTACGGGGCTGCGCTGAAGCACCGCACCGGCCACGGCATCGACACCCAGTGCCATGGTTCGGGGGTGAACATTGATTCCTGGGAATTTCCCGATCCCAGGCCTATCCTGGAGGGCTCCTGTTTTTCCCTGGAGCCGGGAATCTACTTTCCCGACTTTGGTATGCGTACCGAGGTGAATGTGTATATCAGGGATGGCCGGGCAATTATTTCCCAGGGGGATCGCCGTCAATTTACCCTGCTCAACTGTAAACCGGAGACTACCCGATGAAAATGATTCCTGTTCCCCCGGCGTTGCTCGATTTTATCCGTGAAGGATCAAAATTCCTTCTGGCAGGCCACAAGGAACCCGATGGGGACTGCGTGGGGAGCCAGCTTGCCCTGGCCTCGGTACTGCGAAGGATGGGTAAGGAAGTCATCCCCTGTTCTGCCGGCCCTTTTACGCGTACCGAAATAAAGCCCTATGCCTCCGCCTTTATTGCCAAGCCCGGGGATACGGAACGGGAGGGCGCCCGGGTAATTATTTTTGACTGCGATTCCCAAGAACGTACTGGGGATCTGGGTCCCTTTCTCGAAGGGCTTCCCACAGCGATAGTTGATCACCATGCCACGGGTAAGGCAGGTGATGGCAGCTCGGATCCCCCGATTTACCTGAACCCGGAAGCCCCCGCCACAGCCGTCCTTGTTCTTGAGCTTATCGAAGCCCTGGATTTTAGCCCCACGGTGGAGGAGGCGGAGCTGCTCTTCTTCGGGCTCAGTACGGATACGGGTTTTTTCCGTCATGTGGATGAGCGGGGCGCCGAGACCTTCCGCTATGCCGCCCGGCTGATCAGCGCCGGGGCTAATCCTAAGAAGGTGTATTATGCCATGTACGGTGGCAAAAGCCTGGATTCCCGTATCCTCATGGGCAGGGTACTTTCCCAGACACGATCCTTTTACGGCGGTAAGCTTCTCCTTACCACCGAGACCCTGGAGGATACCCGGCGTTACGGCCTTGAGGGCAGGGACTCGGACAACCTCTATCAGCTTTTGCAAGCCGTGGCCGGGGCGGAAGCCATCGTCATCATACGCCAGGAAAGTCCGGAAAACTGCACCATAGGGTTCCGTTCTCGGAACACCGTGGATGTGGCGGCCATTGCTCTAAAGTTCGGCGGCGGGGGCCACAAAAATGCTGCGGGGCTCAGCCTCGCCGGGACCATTAAAGAGGTAGAGCCAAAAATTATTGAAGAATTTCGCGTTATTTTTAACGAACACCCATGACATAGATCACTTTTACTAAAGCAAAATCCGCCTCATTCCTCATTACTCCCGATAAACCGGAAAAGGAGTGATGTATGAAGGACAATTTACCGTTAACAAAGTTGCTGAACCGTTATGCCCTGGGGCTCATCAACAAGAAAGATCTGGAGGGCCATATTTTCAAATTTATTCTGGATAATTACCAGCAGTTCCATCCCTATGGGTGGGAAAAGGAAGATTATATGGACTACCTCTGCTGGTTCTATCCCCGGATCAGCCGGGCCATTGAAAATTATCAGGACACGGGCGCTTCCTTTGATGCATATATAAACTCATTGGTGCGCTGGGGTTCTAAGGAATACCGTGCCCGGGAGACGGATCACCATGTTGCGGAATATGCCTGCTGGAAGGCTAAGGCTCTGGACGATGCGGCCTGTCATGAAGAAGAGGATGTGTATATTGAACAGGAACCGGTTTTTGATTCGGTATCCAATCCCCGGCAAGTATTAGTTTTACTGCTCAAATCGTATCACTATATGTCATCGGATTTTCTGGATCGTATTTCTCCGGCTCTTAATATTGATAAGGAAAAACTCAGGCAGCTGGTTGAGGAATTACGAAAACTACGCTTGCAGCGGGAAGAGAACATTCGGGAGCTCCAGGAACGGATACACAGTCAATTCTACCGGTGTATAGTCTTTGAGAAAAAACTTAAGCTTGCCCCCCCGAATTCTGTCCGTCATGAAAAGATGAAACGCCGCCTGGATCGGGGACGGAAACGGCTGGAGTCCATGCGGAAACGCCTTTCGGGGATGAAAATCGGCGCGAGTAACCGCCAGGTGGCGCAAATTCTGGAATCCGCAAAGGGGACCATTGATGCGCATCTTTACACGGTTAAGGCTAAGGGGGAAAAATACGGGGATGAAAGCGAAGTTGAAGATACTGAGCAATAATAACCAGTCTTCCCTGGGTGGTTTGTTTTGGGGTATGGTTTAGGAATGTTGAGTTATAGGCACGGCTTTCATGCGGGGAATGCGGCGGATGTTTTAAAGCACGCAGTTTTAATGTACTGTCTGGATTATTTAGGGCAGAAGGAGGCCCCCTTCCTCGTTATTGATACTCACTCCGGGGCAGGGCGTTATTCCTTGACAGAGGGGTATGCAGCGCAGAACCGGGAATGGGAACAAGGGGTGGGGCGGCTGTTGGATCAGGCCGTCTTGCCGCCCCTGCTTGACCGGTATGCCGCGCTGGTTAGGGAATCCCTGGGGGCGAAGTTTTCTGCCGAATTTCCCCCGGCAGGACGCTATCCTGGGTCTCCGGCGCTCATACAAAGACTGCTGCGCTCCCAGGACCGGGCGGTTTGTTTTGAGCTACACCCTGCCGACTTTGCTGTGTTGGAGGATACGCTTAAGGCCGATAAGCGGTTCCGGGTTCTGCGGGAAGATGGGCTTGGGGGCCTTAAGGCTTTGCTGCCGCCGCCCTCCCGCCGGGGCTGCGTTTTTATCGATCCGTCTTACGAAATGAAAAGCGATTATGAGGCGGTTCCGGAAAAGCTCATCGAAGCGCTCCGGCGGTTTCCAACGGGCTTATACATTACCTGGTACCCCTTGCTGGCACGGAGGTCCGGGGCGGAGCTCAACGATGATGCCGGGGAAGGCGCTACCCAGCAGGAAGCGCTGCGGGAAACCCTGCTTGGGCTTTACAGTGGGAACCGGTGTGCCGTGGAACTACGTACTGCGGCTGCCGGCGGCGGCGGAAAGCGGCTGTACGGCAGTGGGCTGGTGATTTACAACCCGCCTTTTACGCTGCGGAAAGCCCTGGACGAAAGTCTTCCTGCGCTGGCGGAACTTCTGAGGGAAGGACAAGGGAGCTGGGATCTGCGGTGGGAGGAATGATCCTAGGGGCGGCTTTTTGCAACCATTCCCAATTATGGAGGTCTAAATCTGCATGAAAGATTCTTTAAATCATGTAAAAATGCCGGCCTCTAAAGCGGCGGTTTTGCCGCTGCCCTTTCAGACCCTGGGCGAAGAAATAGCCAATGCCGTACTCCACGGCCTGGGGGCGCTCCTTGCCGTAGTGGGCTTGGTACTCCTGGTGCTCCGGGGCAAAGGCTATCTGGGCATTGCCGCCGCGGAGACTAAAACTGTTGTTGCCTATGTAATTTTTACCGCCGCCATGATCTGCATGTTTCTGGCTTCCACCCTGTACCACGCGGTTCAGCATACGGGGGCCAAACGTATCCTCCGTATCCTGGATCATTCGGCCATCTACCTGTTTATCGCCGGATCGTATACACCCTTCTGCCTGGTGGGTCTCAAGGGCGCTTGGGGCTGGGCCATCTTTGGCGCCGAATGGGCCTTAGCTGCCGCGGGAATAAGCCTCCACGCGGTAAACTACCGCCCCTTGAAAAAGCTTGAACTGGTGGTGTATATCCTTATGGGCTGGGCCATCGTCATAGCGACGGTTCCCCTGGTTAGGTCCATATCCCGTCTGAGTCTCATCCTGCTGGCCGCCGGAGGCGTGGCTTATACCTTGGGCGCCCTCTTTTACCGGAAACACGAGGTCCGGGGCGCCCACGTTACCTGGCATGCCTTCGTATTAGCCGGGGCGTTCTGCCACTGGCTGTCTATCTGGTGGCTGTAGCCGGTAAAGCCATGCGCCCTTGAACTGGGTTAGCGAAGCACGCAAGAGAACGAAGTAGGGGGTCCTGTCAGGGAAAAAAGCATGGGGGACCCCCTACCCCCATGCTTTTTTCCCTGACACCCCCGCTGACTTCTTTGGGTGCGTGCTTCCGAGCCATAGGGGCGCATGGCTTTACCGGCCGGTTCGCAGAACCGGTGTTGCTTTCTACCGAAGTGGGCTTATTTATGAATCGGTTGCGGAATGGGGTATACCTCGGTCTGTGCCAAAAGTGCATATTCGGCGAGGGTCTTTTTGCGGCCGGTTCCCGGCTGCAGGGTGAAAACTAGTAACATATCTGACTGTCTTTGGGAAACCAAAATCTCAATGTCCTGGTTTCCGGTGGTCTGGACATACACATAATCCGGCTGGTTTACCGGGCTATCGAGATAAGCAAGCTTTTGAATGCGCTCACCGTGTAAAATCACGTATCGGCTTCTCTGCTCATCCCGTAAGGTTCCAAAAATGAGGTGGGTTTCGGGGGTATAAATGAAATGGAGTGGTCGAAAAATCAATATAACCGATTCAAGCCCGGAGTAGATATAGTGGAGTTTAACCTCTACCTGGTTATTCAGAGCCTCCAAGAGGGACCGCAAAGGCCCTTCTTTAAGCGACTCAGGACCGGGAGGAGCATTTAGCAACATACTCACCTTCCCGGCTGAAGTATCCGCTTCTTTTGAGACCGGTAGAGCCTTATTTAAAAGCGTCCATAGAAGGCTTTTATGCCAATCTGAGATGAATTGAGTCTTAGGCTGTACTCTTGGAGTCATATTCGATAGGAGAATTCCCGGATCATCTAAAATTTCAGGGTGAAACGCCGGATCGGTGTAAAAATATCCCCGATGCTGGTAGTCATAGCTTATCGGGGCATGAAACTCCTGTCTCAAAGCGGCAATATCAGCGGCGATAGACCGGGGATCAATGGATTCCCCATACTCCTCCCGGTAATCCGCCGCAAGCGATACCGCCGTTGGATAGGTATTTTCCCGGATTTTCTTGTCTATAAACCATTTTCGGTGGATTGAAGGTTTAAATGGCCCCATATTCGTCCCTAATCACAATCTACTTGACTCCGTGATATCCCTCAATGTGAATGATATTTCATTATCATATTGATATTTTAATTAGATAATGATATATATTTCATTGTAATCTTATGGGGAGGTAGTCTGGAATGTTTGGGGTTATTTTCTTGAACTTAAGTAGAAGATAGCTGTAAAGTTCGAATGATTTTTCAGGTTTTGGAGGTATGAAAATGAAAAAGGGTATGAGGATATCAGTTTTATTGGTAGTAATGTTTTTAATATTGGTAAGCTGTGATAAAGCTAAGAGCTTAGGGAATTTTGCTCTTTTTTCGTCGTATGTTTTGAATGAACCTATTAGGGAAGAAACATCAATTAATTCAAATAATTGGAAGGATGTTTCATCTTATGATGATGTCTTGGGGAATTGGAGTGGTTCAAAATTTATTCCCGTCAGCGTTAGGCAATTTCATTATGAGTTGGATGGGGATACAAAAATTGGTGTTCGGGTGGGATTGTCAATAGATAATCAAAAAGACTTTGTAGTTATGATTTATGTTGATTTCAACGATTTTTTGGATGATGGTATACGTGTATATGAAAAGAAATTTGGAACATCAATTTCAAAGGATGATGTATGGAAAGAAATAGTCTCCGATTACCCGAAAGAATTTAAAAATGAAAAATATAAAATAACAATAAGTCAAATTATTGATAGTGGTTTTATTGAGTCCGCTTCAGATGTTAAAGAAAATGGCACGATAATGATTAATGACCAAGGTCAGATGAAGATTTTTACGGAAGTGCCATTACCTGGATCTTTAGAGGTAAATAGTAAAATTGAGATTATACTTAATAAAAGTGTAAGGAAAAAATAAAAGCCGCTTATATTCGGATTGGAGGCTGCCATATAATGGTAATTTTGATATTAGGCAATAATTTTCATTGCAGCTAAATGAAATCTTGATTACTAAAAGGAGTATTTGAAATATTATGCGATACATACACCTTTCAGCTATTTTGATTCTATTTGGCGCCTGTGCAACCTTTTCCGGAAATTCCGAAACAGCGGGAACGGAAAGTCAGGAACTATCAGTTGCTAAACCCAGGAACACTGCAAGCAGTGCCCCGGCGCCGAAGAACTTGACGCCGATGTTTACCGGAGACGGCGGGAAGGGCATTGTCATTGCGGTACCTGCCCCGGCGCTGGAAAACAGTACCCCTGCCAACAATTGGATACCCCAGTTCTTCCAGGACCTTATGACCGGTGATTTTGCCCGCTTTTCGGCAATGACTGTTTTGGACCGAGTTAATGAAAGTTTAACTGTTGCCGAACAGAAACTCCAGGAAAACGGAAATTATTCCGATGAGGATTACATTTCAATCGGTCATCTAACTAATGCCCACTACGTTGTCGTCGGGACTATTCGTTCTATCTCGGGGCGCTATTCGGTAAGTTTTAGAATAAACGATATTGAGACCAATGAGATCAGGGCTTCATTTAACAAACAGTACAGCCCCCAGGATGTAGAGGGTGGCTTAGCCGCCAAAGAAACAGTGCAGGAATTGCTTGCCGGCATAGGGGTTGTTTTAACCAGCGAAGGGGAAAGGCAGTTACTGGCTATACCGAAAATTGAAGTAAGGGCATCCTTCCAACTGGCCAGGGGTATGGCTGCAGAACAACGGAACGATAGCCAGGTGGAAGCTCTAGCCTATTTTTATCAAGCCATTACCACAAACCCCAATATGCGGGAAGCAAACCAACATATAGAAAACTTTGCCAATGCGACGCCTCCCAGTTCCATACGGGAACGGGCTGAATGGGCTCTGGCTCAGAAAGCAAAATGGGAAAAGATTTGGGCAGATTTAGCAACCTATGTAAATGATAACTTATTAATAGTGGTGTATGATTTTAGTACGATATCCGATCAATTTGATGCCCGTTCTAATACGGTTGATATCACCGTTACGCCGGGGATAAAAATTATTCCCAATAGGACGGTACTGGCTGTTTGGAAAACCGTTACGGACAATTGGCGCAATATAAAAAACTTGGACGAAAATAAATCCTGGGCAAATTCAGTCACAATGGCGGATGGCATAATCGGTCCAACGCATATTGGAGGAAGTAATTCCGGGCAATATACAATTAATGTAGCCCTTTATGATGATTATGGAGATCGGATCGCATTATCACGAGATATTCATAATACTAACAGGGATAAAGTTCATTTTTACGGAAATAGGAATACTGACCTAGCAGCATTTCAAGCTTTAGCTCAAATTAAATACTACAATGATGCATCATTCTATCCTCTGATTTTCAATAGGATAAAATTGGATAATGTAACAGATAACTTATCTGCTAAGGTTGATTCTATTAAATTTAGGCCGCTCGGTGGAAACCCGAGAGATATTCCCGCACTGTTACTATCCATTCCCGAATGGGAACAATGGCTTGCGGAACATGGGGGAAGGTAACTCGAAGCATGAATATGTATAAGAATGTCAGCCTTTTATATATAGCCGGTTTCGTGTTCTCCGGGGTAATAATACTCCTGTCCACATGTGTCAGTACCGGCGGGGGAAAAACTCCGCCCTGGGTTGCAAATATCGAAACGGTATATCCCCGTGATACCTACATTGCCCAGCGTGGTTACGGATCAGATCGTCAAAGCGCGGAGATGGAGGGGATTGCAGCAATATCACGGTTTTTTACAAGCGAGGTTTCCAATGCCACCGGCAGTAGGCAAGTTTTTATTGAAAGGGATGGGGAATCCACCGTATCATCTGAGGTTTCAAGTGAGACATTGGTGAATACCCAGACAAAACTTTTTGCCATTCACTTTGCCGCCCCATGGTTCAATAAGGAGACAGGCGAATGGGAAACCATTGCCTATATTGATCGTGATGAAGCATGGGAGATATTTGAACCAAACCTGAGGCAAAGGGCGGATAATTTCAGAAACCTCTGCCAGATCGCCCTATCGGACAACGAGGTATTCAATAAAATTTTAATTTACTCTTCCGCTATGAATAGCGCTGAGGATCTGCTCATCGCTTTTGAATTCGCCCGAACACTGCATCCTCTGAAGGCAGGGGCATATAAGGATATTCAAACAACGCTCTCAAAATTACCTTCAGAAATTGCTCAATTAAAATTACATTCCATGATTTTTATTGAATGTCCTACGGATCTTGAAGGGACCGTATATGCGGCCTTTTCCGATATTTTGAGTAAATCAGGCTTTCCGATATCCAACAAGCAAGGCAATGCCGCATATATAGTAACCATAGGAATTTCCGAGAACGAACAAATACTCCAATCAGGAATATTTTATTCACCCACCCTTGAAGTGACCATTGCGGGGACAGGGGGATCCGTTTTTTCCTATGGTACAACATTCCAACGTATAGGTGCATCGAGCGCCGCAGTAGCGAAGCGCCGTGCATACACCGCAATAGCAGATATGGTGCGAAATTCCTTTCCCATAGAATTGGAAAAGGGAGTTAGAAAATAACTATTTTGGAGGATTTTATGAAAAAGAGAAGCGTGTTTTTATTTCTTGCTGCCCTGATTCCCGGGGTACTCATAACCATGGGCTGTGCAACAGGTGGTACAAACAGGGAGGCTGCTTCGGTAGGATCCAATGTAGATACTGCCCCGACAAAGAAGGTGGTTCTGGATTGGAGTAACCGAAGCTTGGGAATGCCCTCATCCCCTCCGTGGCTTGCTGCGTTGGTACTGGGAAACTCAAACCAGATAAAATCCGATTTTGGTATCCCTCCCACTGATCGTGTTAAATTTAGTATTGCACAAAACAGAAACAGAGAAAACGCACGGGTTCAAGCGGGCCTGCTATTTGCGGCTAAAACCGCAAATGAACTGAAACAATATGTGATTACTGGCGCTGGGTCAACGCTGGACGAGGGTGAATTAGATATCGTGGAAGAAATTACAACAGCTGCAAAACTTACAATTACGGGAAATGAACCGGTTGCAGATTTTTGGCAGTTGGTGGAGACCGAGGATGTAAACACCCATCAAAAAAGTCAAGAATACCTCTATTATATAGTTTATACCATGTCTGATTCTACTTGGAAGGCTTTGGTCAGAAAATACACTAATGATATAATAGGACAGCTCCCAAACCGTGCGGTACAAACGAATGTGGCTCGAGCATTTGGCGATATTGATGCTGTAGCTTCCCGTGAACAAGAAATGACAGAAGCTCAATTTAAAGCGCAAATAGCCGCAGCCGAACAGAGCGCAAAGACTAATGAGCGAATCCGTCTGGCAGAAATAAATCAGCAGACCGCCGCAAATAATCAAGCCGAAGAAACAATACGGGCAGAAGCTGCCGCCAATGCAAACGCCCAACGGGCTGCACTCCGTTCAGGCGATCCCGTACGGGTATATGCGGCCAGTGTTACCCCGGCGGATGTCGATTGGATTACTGCGCTCAGTACAGCTTCCAACGTGTTATATTGAATTGATAGTAACGGTATCCCCACCGTTCGTTCGGGTTCTTGGTGAATATTTCCCCTCCCCGGTGGTCAGCCATCAGTGCCATCTATCCGGGATTTTATATATTCTTCTGCGGTTTGGACTGCCATGTCTTTTACGGTATAATCCTTTGTGTTTCTAGTTACTAAAACAGCAATTTCATTTTCTTTTGCGGCAAAATATTGAAGGAAAGCAATACATCAAGAATAATGTCCGAATCAATGAAAACTTTTTCCATCCCTATTTTCCGCCGAGTATCCGTTGCAGCCGCTCATCGGTCTCCGCCAATGTATACAGCTTTTTTACTTCTTCCTTGGAAACCGCGCCAAGCAGACCTTCGACTACCGGCGAAAATTTTTTTTCAGGAGACGGTTTTTGGGTAAGATTCCTAAAATAGTTTTCAACAATCTTTGATAAGCTGCGATGGCGGCTATCGGCATATTCCTTTGCTGATAGAATTACGGATTGATCCATTTGCAGGGTTAGCTTTGTTTCCATACGTGACTCCTACGTGTAAATATAATATATTTTACACGTATTTTCAACAGCCGCTGCCTTCCCTGAATCTTACAAATTTGGTATACTATCCCCATGGCTACAACGGTTGACGATAAAAAAGTTATATATTCCATGGATCGGGTCTCTAAAAAGCACGGAACCAAACAGGTGCTTAAGGATATCAATCTTTCCTATTTTTATGGGGCTAAGATCGGTGTTATCGGCCTTAACGGGTCGGGGAAATCAAGTCTTCTCCGGATTCTCGCCGGAACGGACACGGATTTTTCCGGGGAAACCACGGTAAGCCCGGGTTTTACCATCGGTTTTTTGGAACAAGAGCCGGTACTGGAAGCGGGAAAGACCGTGAAAGAGGTAGTTTCTGAGGGGGTCCAGGAATTGGTGGACCTCCTGGCTGAATTCGATACCGTGAGCGAGGCCTTTGGTGATCCCGATGCAGATTACGATAAGCTGGGAGCGAAACAGGCGGCGCTGCAGGAAAAGATCGAGGCCGCCGACGGGTGGAACCTGGACAGTCGTCTGGAACTGGCCATGGATGCTTTGCGCTGCCCCTCCGGGGACGAGGTGGTGGATCACCTTTCCGGGGGCGAGCGGCGGCGGGTAGCCCTGTGCCGGCTCCTCCTTAAAAAACCGGATATCCTGCTCCTGGACGAGCCCACCAACCACCTGGACGCGGAAACCGTGGCCTGGCTGGAACGGCACCTCCGGGAATACGATGGCACGGTTATCGCGGTAACCCATGACCGCTATTTTCTGGACAATGTGGCCGGCTGGATCCTGGAACTGGACCGGGGCGAGGGGATTCCCTGGAAGGGGAACTACACCGGATGGCTGGAACAGAAGCAGGCCCGTATGGCCCAGGAAGAGAAGGGTGAAAGCGAGCGGCGGAAAACCCTGGAACGGGAACTGGAGTGGATACGCATGAGTCCCAAGGGGCGCCACGCCAAGAGCAAGGCCCGTATCGCCCAGTATGAAAAGCTCTTCCAGGATGATGAGCGGGAAAAGGTCAAGGATAACCGTATCACCATACCGGCGGGACCCCGGCTGGGGCAGTTAGTTATCGAGGCGAAGGAGCTTTCCAAGTCCTTTGGGGATAAGCTGCTCTTTGAAAACCTGGAATTTACCGTGCCCCCGGGCGCTTGTGTGGGCATCATCGGTCCCAACGGCGCGGGCAAGACTACCCTGTTTAAAATTATCACCGGCAAGGAACAGCCTAGCGCCGGACAGCTCCGGCTGGGGGACAGCGTCAAGCTGGCCTACGCGGACCAGATGCGGGAAAACCTGGACGGGGAAAAGAGCGTCTGGGAACAGCTTTCCGGCGGCTTGGATATTATCAAGTTAGGCGGAACCAAGGAAGTCAATTCCCGGGCTTATTGCGCCTGGTACAATTTTTCCGGCGGGGACCAGCAGAAAAAGGTTTCCGTTTTGTCCGGCGGCGAGCGGAACCGGCTCAACCTGGCCATGATGCTCAAGGAAGGGGCCAATGTGCTGCTCCTGGACGAGCCCACCAACGACCTGGACGTAAACACCCTCCGCGCCTTAGAGGAAGCGGTGGATACCTTTGCCGGAGTAACCCTGGTGATAAGCCATGACCGCTGGTTCCTGGACCGGATTGCCACCCATATTCTGGCCTTTGAGGACGGGGAAGTGGTCTGGTTCGACGGCAACTGGTCAGAATACGCGGAATGGCGGCGACAGAAGCTGGGCGCCGAGGCGGACCGTCCCCATCGCTACGTGTACCGAAAACTGGAGCGATGAGGCCGAGCTTTAGACATCCATCGTGTCGATTAAGCGCTGGAGACACAGTTTGATATAGTGATTGATGGTGATCTTCGCGTTATCCGTTAGGCTGGTGGGATCGAAAAGCAGTATCCACACATCCTGCCGATCATAACGGGGTCCCAGAAAGATGAGGTCCGCCATGGCCAGGGAACCCCGAAGCTTCAGCTGAACTTTCCGTATCACGGCGTTTTTATCCATCTGCGGGGGAGCGTCGATCTGTGCGGCAAAACCTGCGGCGCTGATATCGAGAAGTTTACCCGTTATAAGCCCAATATCGCCCTTGAAGTTCAAAGTTCCCGAGCCTTCTTCGCAAACCGCCCGGAAACTCTTCCTTCGGCCCTTGGCTTCATTGGCCAGCAGGGCGTTGCGGATAATCACGGTGCTTTCCTTAACTCCCTGCTTTAGCTGTATATACCCGCAGGGTACCATCATCTCCATGAGGTACTTTTCCATGAGATCCCGGTCGGTGTTATACGATAAGATGCCCAACCGGGTTTGGATCTCCGGGTTATCCTGGATTTCCTGGATATAGGCTTCCCACTCCGGTTCCTCCAGCCGTTCATCAATATTGATAAACATGATAGAGCCCGGAAAACGTTCTATAAGCTTTCGGGCCCGTTTATGGTCCCGGAGTATATAGATCTCAAATCCCTGCATAATAAGTTCATCTACCAGATCGTCCTGAATGACGCTGTGGGGATATAGAAAAAAAACTTTTCTTCCTTCAATAGGTGGCTGTTCCATATAACCTAATATTATCGCAATTTTTTCACATTGACAATATTCCTTTAAGAGATTATTTTAATTGTGAAATATTTCACAAGGAGCGCTTATGGCCCAGATTCCGGGACCGGCAAAAGAAAGGCTTCTCTCCCTGATGCGGCTCCTTGAAAAACAGGCCGGGGGCCGTATTACCTCCGGCGAGGTTGAAGCCCTTACCGGCTGGTCAAGCCATACCATCCGTAAGGATATTTCCTATTTAGGCGGCGCTGCCGGGAACAGCACCGGCTACGATCCGGAAACGCTGATCCCCGCCATAAAGCAGGCCCTGGGTCTTGGGGTCCGCCGCCGGCTCTGTGTGGTAGGGCTTGGCCGGCTGGGTTCCGCCTACCTGAATTTCCGGGGTTTCGATACCATCCCAGCCGGGCCGTCGGACGAGCCGGGTGGGGAGTTTGAACTGGCCGCAGGGTTTGATACCAGCGTAAACCGGGTGGAGATCCTTCAATCTCCGGTTCCCCTGTATCCGGCCTTTAAAATGGGCGAGGTGATTTCCCGGTTCGGCATAGAACTGGCCCTGCTCTGTGTCCCCGAAGCCGCCGCCCAATCCGCCGCGGAAAAATTGGCCGCCGCAGGCATCCGGGGTATCGTTAATTTTGCCCCCCTGATCTTACAGCTGCCCCCGGAGATTGCGGTTCGCAATGTTTATGTGGTGGATGAACTGAGGGCCCTGGCGCTTAAGTTGAGCGAGTAGTTTTACTGAAAAAAGGAGCTGTCATGCGTGTATATAATTTTGCCCCCGGACCTTCAGCCCTGCCCCTTCCGGTCTTGGAACGGGCGGCGGCGGAAATGACCGATGTCAACGGAACCGGCCAGTCGGTAATGGAGATGAGCCATCGGTCTAAGGACTTTAAGCCCATCATCGAAAAAACCGAAGCTCTGCTCCGGGATTTGATGGGTATTCCCCCCAATTACAAGGTGCTGTTCCTCCAGGGCGGCGCTTCCCTGCAATTTGCCATGGTCCCCCTTAACCTGGCCGGGGTTGAATCCGGGGCGCCGAAAAAAAAGGCCGCCTATGTGGAGACCGGTATCTTTGCAAAGAAGGCCGCCGAAGAGGCGTCCAAGTATGCGGAGGTGCATATCCGGGGGAGCTCAAAGGACAAGGCCTATACCTACATACCGGCGCCGCTTCCCCCGGCGGCCGATGACGCCTATTACCACATCACGGTGAACAACACTATTGTGGGTACCAGGTGGGCCGCCCTGCCCGAAACCGGTTCTGTTCCCCTGGTGGCGGATATTTCAAGCTGCATCCTTTCGGAACCCCTGGATGTTTCCCGGTTTAGTCTCCTCTACGCCGGCGCCCAAAAAAATTTGGGACCGGCGGGAACCACGGTGGTGATAATCCGGGAGGATCTCCTGGGGAAGGCGCCGTCCTGGACGCCGACGATGCTCCGTTACGATATCCACGCCGGGGAAGCTTCCCTGTATAACACCCCGCCCTGTTACGGCATCTACATCATCGGCCTGGTCCTGGAGTGGATTAAGGGATTGGGAGGCGCCGCAGCCATGGGTACGCTGAACCGTGAAAAGGCGGATCTGCTTTATGCCTATCTGGAGGCCTCAAAACTTTTCCGGTCCCCGGTGGAAAAATCCAGCCGCAGTATGATGAACGTCACCTTTGTATCAACCGAAGCCGACCCGGATAAGCGGAAGGAAAAGGAAACCCGGTTTGTTAAGGAGGCCGCCGCCCAGGGTTTAGTAAACCTGGCGGGTCACCGGCTGGTAGGGGGTATGCGCGCCAGTATCTACAATGCCACGCCCATTGAGGGGGTGAAAGCCCTGATTCAGTTTATGGAAAAATTTGAAAAAAGCGAAAAATAGTGCGGCAGCCGCCGTACAGGTAAAGAGGTAGCCATGTTTAGAATTCGTACTATGAATAAAATATCCCCCATGGGCCTGGAACTGTTCCCCAGGGACCGGTATGAGGTGGCCAGCGAGATCCCCAATCCTGACGCCATCCTGGTGAGGAGCGCGGATCTCCACAATACGGAGATCCCCGAGACGGTTGTCGCCATAGCCCGGGCGGGAGCGGGGTATAACAATATTCCTGTTCCCCAATGCAGTGATCGCGGCGTGGTGGTCTTTAACACCCCCGGCGGGAACGCCAATGCGGTAAAGGAACTGGTTATCGCGTCCCTGCTGTTTTCTTCCCGGCAGATTCTGGGGGGCATCAACTGGAGCGCCTCCCTTTCCGACCACGCCGACGAGATCCCGGATTTGGTAGAGAAGGGGAAGTCCCAGTTTGAAGGGCCGGAGATCAAGGGCAAGATCCTTGGGGTGGTGGGCCTGGGCGCCGTGGGTGTAATGGTCGCCAACGATGCTATTTCCCTTGGGATGGAGGTTATCGGCTATGATCCCTTCATATCCGTGGACGCCGCCTGGAATTTGTCCCGGGCGGTAAAACGGGCGGATACCCTGGAGGGGCTTTTAGCCCGCGCCGATTATGTCACCCTCCATACTCCCCTCAGCGATACCACCAAGGGCCTGCTGAACGCCGAAAAATTCCGGCTTATGAAAAAAGGCAGCCGCGTCATCAACCTTGCCCGGGGAGGGCTGGTAAACGAAGGTGACATAATTGCTGCCCTGGATGCGGAAAAACTGTCCGTCTATGTAACGGATTTTCCCACGGCGGAACTCC